>CAJADV010000540.1 GCA_903938575.1 uncultured Gammaproteobacteria bacterium | reverse complement strand
GCGTGAGAACTCGTCATAGGCATCGGCATCGCGCGGCGAGTGGCGGTAGATTTCCTGCCGCGTCAGATCGTGATCGTCCCAGGCCGCCAGGTAGTCACCGTCCAGTCCGGGCGTGAAAGTGCTCGGCAGCGGCAGGATTTTCAGGCCGTGCCGCGGCAACTGCAGATCACGGATGATCTCGGGCCGTAGCAGGCTCACGACGTAGCTGAATTCGGTGAAGCGGTAGCCGGGGAATATCTCCTCGGTCACGGCGGCGCCACCCAGGATGTCGCGGCGCTCCAGAACTACCACCTTTTTTCCGGCCCGGGCCAGATAGGCCGCGGCGACCAGCCCGTTGTGGCCGCCCCCGATCACGATTGCGTCATAGGTGTTCACTGACATGGCATTGCCTCGGTCGTCTGGGGGCGCGGGCTCATTTCTTCTTCCATTCCGGTTCGTAGAACGGCAGCTTCACCACCCGCGCGGGTGCGGTCTTGCGGTGGTGCTCGACGGTGACTTCGATCGAGAGTGTCGTGCCCGGCTCGTAATACGGACGCTGCAGATGAGCGAGCGCGATGTATTTTTTCAGGACCGGCGACCAGGTGCTGGTCGAGGCATAGCCCACCTGCGTGGTGCCGCTGTAGATGGGCAGGCTCCCGCGTACGGCCATGGCCGGAATCTGCGGTGGCAGGCCGACTGCGACGAAGAGTTTCTCCAGGCCTTCCCAGTCCACCTCGACGCCCATCATCCGCCAGGCGGGGCCGGTCTTGTGCTCGCGCTCTAGCGCCTCGCGGCCGACGAAGTAGCCCTCCTTGCCGAGATGCACGCTCCAGTCGAGGCCAAGCTCGTAGGGCGAGGATTTCTGGCCATCGATCCAGGCGGCGTGCGCGGAGGTGTAGTCGACGTCCAGCATGACCAGTCCCGCTTCGACCCGCGCCATGTCCATGGCGAGGATTCCGCAGGGCACGATGCCGTAGTTGTGGCCTGCCGCCATCAGGGCATCCCATACCGCGTGGGCGTCGGCGGGCTGCAGCCAGATTTCGTAACCGAGGTCGCCGGTGTATCCGGTGCGCGATATCTCCACCGGGCAGCCTGCCAGTGTGTTGGAGGCAACGCGGAAATAGCCGAGACCGTCGAGCGAGGTGCTGCAGCAGCCGTTCAACACGAGGCGTGACTTCGGGCCCTGCAGGCTGAGGGCGGCCAGCACATCGCTCTCTTCGGTGATGCGGACGTCCATGCCGCCGGCGTTCATCTCCAGCCAGCGCAGCGACGGCTCTGCCGAGGTGAGGCGGAACTCTTCCGCGCCAAGCCGCGAGATGGTGCCGTCATCGACCAGCTTGCCGTCCTCGTCGCACCAGCCGGTGTAGCCCACCTGCCCGACGCTCATGCGGTGTATGTCGCGCGGGGTCACGCGGTGGAGCAGGGCGGCGGCATCGGGCCCGGAGATCCGGTATTTGAGCAGCGGCGATATGTCGATCAGCGCTGCGGCGTTGCGTATGCCCCAGTACTCGCGGTCCAGTCCCAGATCGTAGGAGCCGAGCACAAGGTGTCCGGCCCAGCGACGCCAGTTCTGCGCCTGCGACAGGGCCGAGGTGCGCTCGTGGAAGGGGGTGCGTTTCAGTTGCAGCATGGCGGGTCCTTCGGTTCAGTGCCCGGGTCTCAGCGTTCGAATTTGGTGCTGAGTACGATGGAACTCAGCGTTCGCTCGACGCCATCCAAGGCGCCGATGGCATCGATACATGTATCCAGTGCACCGGTGCTGTCTTCCTGCACCAGCGCGATCAGATCGTACTGGCCGCTGATGGTGTGCAGGGCACGCACCGCGTGCATTTTCTGCAGGGCCCGGGTGAGGGCTGCCTGCTTTTTCGGGTCGGCGGCGATCATCACATGCGCGCCGATCCGGCTGCGCTGGTACTCGGGTGCCAGTCGCACCGTGAAGCCGCGCAGCGGGCCTTCGTCTTCGAGCTTCTGCATGCGGTCCTGCACCGTGGCGCGTGCCACCCCCAGGCTCTGGGCCAGACTCGTCACGCTCGCCCGACTGTTTTCGGTCAGCAGTTCGAGGAGGCGTCTGTCGAGGTCGTCCATTCCTGCACTATGCTCGATGAGATTATCAAAATGACTAGCTTGCTAATGCAGACTGCATAAATTGGCTGTTCAATTTGGCAGCTCGAATCCCTACAGTTACTGCGTTGAAGCGCGGATTGGACAGTGTCGATCGGCGCATCGTATTGAACGAGTGTACAGGAAATGTGCGGAGGCAACCACGATGGGCGTATCGGAAATGAAACCTGGAGAGGTGACTCTGCTCGCGCGTGAGGGAGGTCCCCGGGTCCGCGAGATTGCCCCGGAACTGATCCAGGTGTCAGGGCTCGAATCCGTGCTCGACGTGGTCGTGCCGGCGGCGCTGAAGCCCTCCGCACCCGCGGCCCTGCTGCGCCATCGCGAGTTCGATGACAGCGAGTTCTGGCGCCATATACCGGGCTATGAGGCGATTTCGAAGGAGACGTTCCTCGACTTCAAATTCCAGAACAAGCACAGCGTCACCTCCGTCGATCAGCTGGAGAAAGTGCTGGGGCGGCTGGTCTCGCCGGCCTTCATCGATGATGTGCGGGCGGGGATGGCACGCGCGCCCATGAACCTGCGCCTGTCGCCGTACACCGTTAGCCGGATGGACTGGAACGAGCCCTACACCGATCCGATCCGCATCCAGTTTGTGCCAGTGGCCTCGCACCAGATTCCGGACCACCCGCGGCTCACCCTTGACTCCCTGCACGAGCAGTCGGACGCACCCACCCCGGGCCTGACCCATCGCTATCACGACAAGGCGCTGTTCCTGCCGCTCGATGTCTGCCCCGTGTATTGCCGCTTCTGCACCCGCAGTTACGCCATCGGCGGTGACACGGACACTGTCAGCAAGTCGCGGCTCAAGCCAAACAGCGAGCGCTGGCATCAGGGCATCGCCTACCTTGCCTCGCGCCCGGAGATAGAGGATGTAGTGGTTTCCGGTGGTGATGCGTTCATGCTGCCGGCAGCGCATCTCGAGACCATCGGCAACCTCCTGTTGTCGATTCCGCACATCCGCCGCATCCGCATCGCCACCAAGGGCCCTGCGGTCGCGCCCATGAAGATCCTGAGCGATCACGACTGGACCCGCGCGCTGCTCGGTTTGGTCGCACGCGGCCGCCGCGAGGGCAAGGAAGTGTGCCTGCACACCCATTTCAATCACTCCGCGGAGATCAGCGGCATCACGCGGGATGCGATGGCCCTGTTGTTCCGCGAAGGGGTCACGGTGCGTAACCAGGCCGTGATGATCCGGGGCGTGAACGACACGCCGGCCGTGATGACCGAACTTGTGCGTCGCCTCGGGTACATGAACGTGCATCCCTACTATGTGTATCAGCACGACCTCGTCTCGCAGGTAGAGGATATGCGTACTACGGTGGCCACCACGGCCGAGGTCGAGCGCCACGTGCGCGGATCCACTGCCGGGTTCAACACGCCGACCTTCGTTGTTGATGCGCCGGGCGGTGGTGGCAAGCGCGCCGTTCACAGCTTCGATCATTACGATCGCGTCACCGGGATCAGCGTGTACCGTTCGCCGGCGGTGCATGCCGACCAGGCCTACCTCTACTTCGATCCGGTCGACCTGCTGCCCGTGGCCGGTCGGGAACGCTGGGCCGATCCAGCCCAGCATGAGAAGATGATCGCCGAGGCTGTCGAGGCCGCCGGGTGTTCGCATCTCAAGGTAATCTCGGGCTGACATCCAATCCCGAGTTCCCGGAGGCGCCTTGATCGACGCAGGCATTGCGGCATCTGCATTCACTCTGCTGTTCATCGCCGAGCTGGGCGACAAGACGCAGTTCACGGCAATGACACTTGCCACGCGATACCGCCCGCTGCCGGTCGCGATCGGGGTCTGCAGTGCCTTTCTGGTGCTGAACGTACTCGCGGTGGTGGTGGGGCAGGTGCTGTTTCGCTATGTGCCCCAACGCGCTGTGCTGGTGGCTGCAGGGCTGTTGTTTCTGGTGTTCGCGTGGAACGCCTGGCGGGCTTCCGCGGCAGATGAGGATGAGGTCCGGGAGGTCGATTCCCGTAGCGCGGTCATGGCGAGCTTCCTGATGATCTTCATGGCCGAGTTGGGCGACAAGACTCAGTTCGCGCTGATCGCGCTGGCGGCCTCATCGGCATCGCCCTGGTCGGTTTTTACGGGCGCGACGCTCGCGCTCTGGTCGGTATCTCTTATCGGCATATTCGTGGGCGCGACATTGCTTGCGCGGGTGCCCAAGGCCTGGATTCATCGCGCTGCTGCCGCGCTCTTTGCGGTGTTCGGCGTGCTTGCTCTGGTGCGTGCTGCGGCGTGGTCGTCCTGAGCGGGGCGCGACTCAGAGCACCAGGTAGCCGCCATCAGCCACCAGCGTGGCACCGGTGGTGAAGGCCGACATATCGCTCGCCAGATACAGCACCGGTCCCACGATCTCCTCG
>CAJADV010000539.1 GCA_903938575.1 uncultured Gammaproteobacteria bacterium | reverse complement strand
GTAATTGACCATATTGTTGAAGTCCACCACGGCAAAACCCAAGGGCATGCGCAGCCGGTTGACCAGCGCATGGACCAGCATGCCATGCGCGATCGTGCCGCCAAACGGCGATTGTTCGCGGGCCCGCTGCGGATCGGTGTGGATCCAGTAGTGATCGCCCGCGAGTTCCGCGAAGGCGTTGATCAATTCCTGCGTGATCTCGACCTCGCTGCTCCAGGGGCCGAAGGGCTCGCCGACAAGTTCCTGCAGGGCGTCGATATCGTCGAAGCGATACTGCTTCATGGGGTGCTCCGGTCTGGCTCGGGGAAGGGTTTCCCGGGGGATGATAGTCGCGGTGGCGCGCTCGCGCCTCCCTGAGCCCGGATGTCAACGGTGGCGGAATCGATTTGCCATTGCCCGTTGCAGCGCTTCGGCCGAGAATCCGGGGCTCGCCCCGTACCTGCTCACTCATCCTCGGGAGTCCCCATGCGCGAAGCCGTCATCGTTGAAGCCCTGCGTACACCCATTGCCCGGGGCAAGCCCGTGGTGGGGGAGCTTTTCGGCTTTCACCCCGCCGAGTTGCTGGCCATTGCGCAGCGCGCCGTGATCGAGAAGGCGGGCGTCAAGCCCGAGGATGTCGAGCAACTGATCGGCGGCTGCGTCACGCAGGCCGGCGAGCAGGCCGGCAACCTCTGCCGTAATGCCTGGCTGTCGATGGGCACGACCTATGCGCCGGGCGGCACCACCATCGACGCGCAGTGCGGCTCCGCGCAGCAGGCCAACCACCTGGTGTCGGCGCTGATCAAGGCCGGCTCCATCGATGTCGGCATCGCCTGCGGCGTCGAGGTGATGAGCCACGTGGGCCTGGGCGCCAACGTCTATAACGGTCCCGGGTATTTCCTGCCGCAGAAGTGGCCCTGGGACAGCAGCCCTGACCAGTTCGCCGCCGTCGAGCGCATCGTGCAGCGCCGCGGCATCAGCCGCGCCGATGTCGATGCCTTCGCCAACGAGTCGCAGCGCCGTGCCGCCGCCGCCTGGGCCGCGGGCCACTTCGATCGCGAGGTGATCGCCATCGACGCCCCCACCTTCGGGGAAGACGGCAAGCCCAATGGCGCCACGCGGCGCATCACCCGCGACCAGGGCGTGCGCGCCACCACGCTCGAGGGCCTCTCCGCCCTCAAACCGGTCAAGGAAGGCGGCGTGCACACGGCGGGCAATTCCTCGCAGGTCTCCGACGGCGCCTGCGCGGTGCTGTGGATGAGCCGCGAAGACGCCGAGCGTCGCGGGCTCAAGCCGCGCGCGCGGATACTCGCCGATGTCGTCGTGGGCACCGATCCCTACTACCTGCTCGACGGCCCGGTCGATGCCACCGCGGCACTGTTCCGCAAGACGGGCATGACCATGGCCGACATCGACCTCGTGGAGATCAACGAGGCCTTTGCCGGCGTGGTGCTGTCCTGGGCCAGCGTCTACAACGCCGACATGAGTCGCGTGAACGTGAACGGCGGCGCCATCGCCCTCGGCCATCCGGTGGGCTCCACCGGCGCGCGCCTGATCACCACCGCGCTCCACGAACTCGAGCGCACCGGCAAGGGCACCGCCCTGATCACCATGTGCTGCGGCGCCGCCGTGGGCACCGGCACCATCATCGAGAGGCTCTGAGCATGCGTGAACTCGAGGGCAAAGTTGCGATCGTCACGGGCGCCGGTCGGGGGCTGGGACGGGTCGAGGCTATCGCACTGGCGCGCATGGGCGCCCGCGTGGTGATCAACGAAATCGGCCGGCCGGAGGCGCGCGAGGCCGCCGAGAGCGCGCGCGAGGAGATTCTCGCCTTCGGTGGCGAGGCCATGACGGTCTACGGTGACTGCGCCGACTGGAACGACTCCGAGCAGCTCTTCAAGGCCGCCATCGACGCCTGGGGCGATGTGAACATCGTGGTGAACAACGCGGGCTTCTGCCGCGACAAGATGATCTTCACCATGACGGAGGAGGAGTTCGACACGGTGGTGCGCGTGCACCTCAAGGGTCACTTCGTCAACATGCGCCACGCCGCTGCCTACTGGCGCGAGCGGGCCAAGACCACGGGCGGGCAGGTCTACGGCCGCCTGATCAGCACCTCCTCCGAGGCTTTTCTCTACGGCTCGGTGGGGCAGCCCAATTACGCCGCCGCCAAGGCCGGCATCGTCGCCATGACGATGGGTGCAGCCCAGGCACTGATCAAGTACGGCGTCACCGCCAACGTGATCATGCCGCGCGCCCGGACTGACATGACCATGCAGGGTGGCACGGCGGTGCTGTTCCAGAAGCCCGAGAGCGGTTTCGACCAGTTCGATCCCGAACACGTGGGCCCCTTCGTGGGTTATCTCGCCAGCTCCCGCGCCGCGCGCATTTCCGGCTACGTTTTTGTGGTCTGGGGCAATCAGGTCACGGTGGTCGATGGGCCGCGTCTGGGCCAGGTCTTCGAGAACGACGGTCGTTGGAGCGTGGAACAGCTCGACGCCGCCCTCGGGCCGCACTTCGAGGCACTGCGCCCCGTCATGGATGGCTTTGCCATTATCCCGGGGGCCTCAGCGCCAGCCGGGATCGCGTCCTACGTCGCAGGGTAGATTCCGGTTCACCGGGCGTACCCCGCGCTTTGCGCCAGAGTGCACAGCCTCGGCGCTCGGCTGATACCGGTGTTTTCGGGCACACTTGCAACATTCGAGGTGGTTTCGGGCGCAAAACCTGAATCCATCTCAGCGGGCCCTGCGTCCAAGTCCCTGAGAGAGGCTTCGCCGCCTCCGCAGCCGCAGTAGCAGTAGCAAGGAAGACGCCCATGAGTTCCGGCAAGCAGCCGGCAGCAGCCTTTCGCGTCGTGACGGCCGCACTGGTCGTCGCGGCAGCTGTGGCTGCGGCCTGGTGGTACAACGCCCGATCGACCACCACGCTCGCAGCGGCTGAGGCCGAGGTCTCGCAGGCGCCGATGGAACTTGCACCCGCCGAGGTTGCCACGGCCGCGCACCACGTGCTGGTCCGGCGCCTCCCGGTATCCGGCACCATCACCTCGATGCTGAAGACCACCGTGCGCTCGAGGGTGCCGGGGGAGGTCCTCGAGGTGAGAGTCCGCGAAGGCGAGCGGGTGCGTGCCGGGGACCTCCTTGCGCGCATCGATACCCGCAGCCTCGAGGCCCAGGTGGCGAGCGCGCGGGCCGCGCGCGAGAAGTCGGCCGCTGATCTCGAGATCGCCCGCCTCAACTACGAGAACAGCAGGCGTCTGTTCGGGAAGAAAGTGCTCCCGCAGAACGAACTCGATACCCGCAAAAGTCTTTTCGATGTCGCCATAGCCTCGCAGAAGCTCGCGGCAGCGCAGCTGCGTCTGGCCGAGATCAGCCTCGAGGATGCGCTGGTGCACGCGCCCTTCGATGCCGTCGTGGCGCGGCGCTTCCAGCACCCCGGCGGCAAGGTCTCACCCGATACGCCCCTGTTCGAACTGGTCGACCTCTCGCACATGGAATTGCAGGCGGCAGCCCCCGCGGCCGAGATCCCCGCCGTGCACGCGGGCCAGCGCGCCAGCCTGCGTGTCGACGGTTACGGTGCGGAGGATTTCGGCGCCACGCTGGAGCGCATAAACCCCAGCGCCGAGCCAGGTTCGCGGCTCGTCCTGCTGTACCTGTCCATAGACAATTCGGATGCGCGGCTGCGCGATGGCATGTTCGCGCAGGGCGCCTTGCTGATCGAGCAGAGCGATCCGGTGCTGGCCGTTCCGGCTACCGCAGTGCTGAACGAGGCCGGTCTCGATTACGTGATGGTCATCGATGACGGTCGCGTGCAGCGGCGCCCGGTCACGCTCGGCATGGTGGCCACGCAGGATGGCCTGGTGGAAGTGCGTTCGGGTCTGGCGCAGGGCGAGCGCCTGCTCGCGGTGCGCATCGGCTCCCTCGATCCGGGCACCGCGGTGACGGTGCTGGATGCCGGTCCGGCCGGGGCCTCCAACTGAGCGGCATGGAGGAGCAAGCGCCATGTGGGTAACCCGCACCAGCATCCGTCAGCCCGTCTTCGCCACCATGGTGATGGTGGCCATCCTCGTGCTCGGGATCTTCGCCTACGTCAGGCTGCCCGTGGAGCAGATGCCGGATATCACGCCGCCGATGGTCTCGGTGATGCTCGAGTATCCCGGTGCCTCCCCCGACGCGGTGGAGAACGATCTGGTCCGCCCCATCGAGAACGTCATCAACACCGTGAGCGGTGTGGATCACATCTATGCAACCGCGCGCGAGGGCGGCGGCTACATGTGGGTGGAGTTCCGCATGTCCGCAGACCCGGTAGTGGCCACACAGGAGATCCGCGACAAGATTGCCGACATCATGCCCACCTTCCCGCGCGAGGTGCCGGCACCGCGGGTCACGCGCTCGATGGAGGACGAGAACCAGCAACCGATCGTTGATCTGGCCGTCTATTCCTCGGAGCGCCCGCTGCGCGAGATCTCGAGCCTTGTTGACCAGGTTATCGTCAAGCGGCTGCAGACCGCCCAGGGTGTTGGCAACGTCACCGTGACGGGCGGGGTTCCTCGCCAGATCCAGGTGATGTTGAAGCCCGAGCAGATGCGCAGCTACGGTGTGGGCGTCGACGAGGTGGTCGCCGCCATTCAGGCGGCCAACCGCGACCTGCCGGCGGGCAACATCAAGACCGGCGACGCCGAGCAGATGGTGCGTGTCGAGGGGCGCATCAAGAACCCGCGCGATTTCGGACGCATCATCGTCACTACCCGCGGCGGCGCGGTGTACCTGCAGCAGGGCGGCTTGCCCGTGCATCTGGATCAGGTGGCCGAGATCATCGACGGCGAGGCTGAGCCCGAATCGATGGCGCGTATCGACGGCAAGCCGGCGCTGGCGCTGTCGGTGTTCAAGGTGCAGGGCTCGAACGTGGTGGAGATCGGCGAGGGCGTGCAGAAGGCGGTGGCCGAGCTGCAGGCCCGCCTGCCGCGCGATGTGCATATCGTCACCGTGCAGTCGAACGCTGATTTCGTCAAAGCCCAGCTCACCGGCGTGAAGGTCACCATCCTCGAGGGCGGGGCGCTCACCGTGCTGATCGTGTTCCTGTTCCTGCATTCGTGGCGTTCCACCATCATCACGGGGCTCACGCTGCCGATCTCTGTAATCGCCACCTTCATTGCGATCTACGCGCTCGGCTTCACGCTGAACATGATCACGCTGATGGCCTTGAGCCTGTGCATCGGTCTGCTGATCGATGACGCCATCGTGGTGCGCGAAAACATCGTGCGTCACCTCGGTATGGGCAAGAGCCACCTCCAGGCCGCGCGCGAGGGCACCGAGGAGATCGGGCTCGCGGTCATGGCCACCACCTTCGCCATCGTGGCGGTGTTCGTGCCCGTGGCGTTCATGGGGGGCATGATCGGGCGCTACTTCTTCCAGTTCGGGATCACCATCACCGTGGCCGTGCTGGTGTCGCTGTTCGTGAGTTTCACCCTCGACCCGATGCTCTCCTCGGTGTGGCGCGATCCGGTCGATAAGCGCTTCGCGCGGCTGCCGTGGCTGGAGCAGCTGATGAAGGGCATGGAGTTCGGTGTTGAGACGCTCCAGCGCGTCTACGGCCGCGCGCTCGCCTGGTCGCTGCGCGATGACCGTCACCGGGTCTACCTGCCCATATTCGGTGTGGTGCGGGCACTCCGGCAGCGCGACTGGCGCGTGCTGGGCACGCTCTCGAACCGCGGCATCGTGCTGTGGGGCGCTGCGGGTGTGTTCGCCTCGAGCCTGATGATCCTGCCCTTCGTGGGCACGGAGTTCATGCCCGCAAGCGATGACGGATTTCTGCCGCTGCGCCTGGAGATGCCGATCGGCTCGAGTCTCCAGTACACCGATGCCAAGAGCGCACAGGTCGAGAGGGCGCTGCACGGGATCCCCGAGATCGAGCTGATATCCGCGCAGATAGGCACCTTCCAGGGGCGCAACCACGCGCGTCTCGACGTCCGGCTGGTGCCGCGTGATCAGCGCAGCCGCTCGCAGCTCGAGCTCGAGACGGTGGTCCGTGCGCGCATCCAGCGCATCGCCGGCGTCAAGCTCCAGGTGGGCTGGAGCGATTCGATCTCCGTGTCCATCCTTGGCCCCGATCAGGAGCGGCTCACCGCGATTGCCAACGAGCTCATGCAGAAGCTCGAGAAAATCCCCGGTGCGGCGGATCTGAACAGCAGCGAGCAGGGCACCAGCCCCACGGTTGCCGTGCGTATCGACCGTGAACTGGCGAACGACCTCGGGCTCGATGTAGAGCGCATCGGCCGTGCCCTGCGCGTGCTGGTGGGCGGCGACAAGGTGAGCCATTGGCTGGGACCGGATGGCCAGAACTACGACGTGCTGGTGCGCCTGCCGCCCGAGTCGCGTCGCGGGACAGCGGATCTGGGCGGGCTTTATCTTGCCAGCGGCCGACTGGATCCCGAAGGACTGCCCGTGCTGGTGCCGTTGCGGCAGGTGGCGGAGCTTGCCGAGACCACGGCCCCGCCCCAGCTGAAACGCCTGGATCTGCAGCGCCGGGTGTCGGTCTACCTGCGCGCCGACGGGCGGGCGTCGGGTGATGTCGGCAAGGATGTGCAGAAGCTGGTCGCCGAGACGCAACTGCCGCGCGGTTACCGCTTCAGCGTGGGAGGCCAGCAGGAACAGCTGAACGAAACGTTCATGGAGACCCTGGCCGCGATGGGGCTCGCGATCATCTTCATTTACCTGATCCTCGCCTCGCAGTTTGCGAGTTTCGTGCAGCCGGTGGCGATCATGGCCTCGCTGCCGCTGTCCTTCGTGGGCGCGTTCCTCGCGTTGCTGATCACCGGCACTACGCTGAACATGCTCTCCATGATCGGCATGATCCTGCTGATGGGCCTGGTGACCAAGAACGCGATCCTGCTGGTCGACTTCGCCAACCAGGGCATGCGCGAAGGGATGGGGCTGCGTGAGGCACTGATGGCGGCGGGACGCATCCGCCTGCGTCCTATCCTCATGACCACGCTCGCCATGATCTTCGGCATGCTGCCGATGGCCATCGGTTCTGGCAGTGGCGGCAGCATCAACGCGCCAATGGCCCGCGCGGTGATCGGTGGTGTGATCACCTCGACGCTGCTCACGCTGGTGGTGGTGCCGGTGCTCTACACCTACCTGCACGCGTTCTCGTTACGGTCGCGGCGCTGGTTCGGCGCGGATGCCGTGCCCGAGGCGCCACACGTGCCGGTGGTGCAGCAGGCGCAATGAATCCCACCGGCCCGCGAGATCGCCTGCGCGGCGTGAACCTGGGTGGCTGGCTGGTGCTCGAGAAGTGGATGTCGCCCAGCGTGTTCGCCGGCCTTGCGGCTACCGATGAAACCACCTGGTGTGCCGAACTGGGCAGCGCAGCGCCCGCACGGCTGCGTGCGCACTGGGACAACTGGATCACGCGCGAGGATTTCCTCTGGCTCGCCGAACGCGGCATCAACGCCGTGCGTATCCCCGTCGGTCACTGGATTCTCGGCGCGCCCTATCCCTGGCACCCGAGTTACGGCACGTCCGTGCGTCCCTTCGTCGAGGGTGGCATCGAGGTGCTCGATCGCGCGCTTGGCTGGGCGCAGGAGACCGGGCTGCGGGTGGTGATAGATCTGCACGCGGCGCCCGGCTGCCAGAACGGCTTCGACAACGGCGGCATCAAGGATGTCTGCGAGTGGCACACACGAGCGGAGTACGTGGATTTTTCCGTCGAACTGCTGGGCAGGCTGGCGCGACGTTACCGCGCGGAACCGGCGCTCCACGCGATCGAGGTACTGAACGAGCCGCGCTGGGACGTGCCCACGGCGCTGCTCGAGGATTTCTACCGCCGCGCCTATAGCGCGATCCGCGCGCACTGCGGGCCGGAGCGCGTGGCGGTGGTGTTTCACGACGGCTTCCGCACGCACCGCGAGTTCCGGCCACTGTTCCGCGATGCCGGCTTCGAGAATGTTCTTTTTGATGTCCATCGGTACCAGTGTTTCGATCGCGCCGATATCGACATGGACATCCACGGCCATCTCCACAAGGCCTCAGGGCTGTGGCAGGACGAGGCGCTGCAGGTGCAGGCCGAGCTCGGCGTGCCCGCCATCGCCGGCGAGTGGAGCCTCGGTCTGGATCTCAAGGTGGTCTCGCTGTGGGCGGCCGGTCCCTACAACCACGCGCTGGAACACATGGACGACTTCCAGCAAGAGGTGGCGTTGCGCGGCTATGCGGCCGCTCAGTTGCTTGCTTTCGAGCGTTACGTGGGCTGGTTTTTCTGGAGCTACCGCACCGAGACCACGCCCGCCTGGTGCCTGCGCGAGTGCGTTT
>CAJADV010000538.1 GCA_903938575.1 uncultured Gammaproteobacteria bacterium | reverse complement strand
GTCGAATTTCGCGCTGCAGGACCAGATCGCAACACTGCGGTGGGTGCGCGAGAACATCGCAGCCTTCGGTGGTGATCCCTCGCGCATCACGGTGGCCGGTGAATCCTCTGGTGCCAACGATATTGCCTACCTGCTGGCGTCACCCGCGGCACGCGGGTTGTTCCAGCGCGCGATCATGCAGAGCGGTGCCTCGGTGTTGAGCGATCGAGGCGGCCGTGAGGAGTCGCGCAGCCGCGGTCTCGCGCTCGCCGCGGCCCTCGGCGTCAAGGGCAAGCCGCCGTCGCTGGATACGCTGCGCGCTATCGACGGGCATCGCATCCTGGAGGCCGCCGATACCGCTTATGCGGGGCATTATTTCGATCCGGTGGTTGACGGCGACACCCTGACCGAGCCCCTGTCGCACGCCGTGGCGGCGGGACGCCTCGCCAGGGTGCCGCTGCTCATAGGCACCAACGCCGACGAATGGCGCATGTACCTGAAGCAACCACTGGACGAAACCCGCTGGCTCGCCGGACACGCCGCGGGACGCGAGCAGGCGGTGCGCACCGCGCTCGCCACCGAGCACGATGCGATACGTCGGATGGACCGCCTCGAGACCGCGCGCAACTTCGTCTGCAACTCGCTCGCGCTCGCCTCCGCCGTGACGCGCAACGGGCAGTCCGCGTACGTCTACCATTTCACCCGCGTGCGCGCAGGTGTCGGCGGCGAACGACTGGGCGCCTACCACGGCGCGGAGATCGCCTATGTATTCGGCACACACGATGCGTGGCTGCCCACCGCAGACACTGACCGCGCGCTGGGCCGGCAAATGATGGGCTACTGGAGCCGCTTCGCGCGCACGGGTAACCCCGATGGCGCAGGAGCCGTGACCTGGCCCAGATGGTCCGACGCGGCACCGCAGGCGCTGCAACTGGACGCAGCCATTGTGGCTGTGCCGCACCCGGAACTCTCGCTGTGTGCCGCACTTGCGTCACGCCCGGCGCCCTGAAAATGCCGCCCCCCGAGGCCACTATGCAGAGTCCCCGTATCGACCGGACGATGTTCGCCATCGCGTTCGCCATCGTCATCTGCGCGGCGGGCCCCATCCTGTTCGCACCGCACCGGGCAGGCGAGATCATCATCGCCACCTACGACTGGATCGCCAACACGCTGGGGCTGGTCTATCAGTGGGGCGTGTACGGGATGATCGCTTTCCTCGGATGGCTCGCCTTCGGGCCACACGGGCACCGCCGCCTCGGCAAGCCTGAGGACCGCCCCGAGTTCAGCACCCGTAGCTGGGTGGCGATGCTGTTCTGCGCCGGTGTGGGCGCCACGCTGATCTACTGGGGCACCATCGAGTGGACCTATTACCTGGACAAGCCGCCCTTCGGCGCGCAGCCGGGCAGCCCCGAGGCCTTCTCCTGGGCCACCACCTACGGGATGTTTCACTGGGGCCCGGTGGCCTGGGCGATCTACGCGCTCCCCACGGTGGCGATCGGCTGGGAGTACTACGGCCGTGGCGTGCCCTACCTGCGCCTGAGCACCGCCTGCCACACGCTCTTCGGCAAGCGCGGGGAGCACTCGGGGCCCGCGCGCGTGCTGGACAGCATCTTCATGCTCGCACTGCTTTCCGGTGCCGGCACGTCCATCGGGCTGGCGGTGCCGATGATCTCGGCCGCCCTCGCGGATGCCTTGGGCATCACGCGGACGCTGGCGCTGGATATAGGAACAGTCGCCTGCTGCATGTCGCTGCTCGCGCTGGCGGCCTGGGCGGGTCTGTCCAAGGGCATCGCGCGGGCGGCGGAGCTTAACGTCGGTGTGGCGCTCGGATTGCTCGTGTTGGTGCTGATCGCGGGACCGACGCTCTTCATCCTGCGCACCGGCACCGAAAGTCTCGGTTTCATGCTGCAGAACCTGATCCGCATGGTGAGCTATACCGACCCGGTGGCGCGCACGGGATTCGTCGAGGACTGGACGATCTTCTACTGGGCGTGGTGGATCGCCTACGGCCCCTTTGTCGGGCTCTTCGTAGCGCGGGTATCACGGGGCAGGACGCTGCGCGAACTGATCGTCTCGATGTCGGTGTATGGCAGCCTGGGCTCGGCGGCGTTTTTTATCGTGCTCGGCAATTACGCGCTGTGGCTGGACCTGCACGGCGTACTGCCGGTACGCGAGATCCTGCGCACGCAGGATCCTGCGGAAGCGATCGCCGCGGTGATCGGCACGCTGCCGCTGGGGCGCGTGGCGCAGTTCATCTTCGGGGTGATGG
>CAJADV010000537.1 GCA_903938575.1 uncultured Gammaproteobacteria bacterium | reverse complement strand
AGCGCGTAGGAGCGGGCCCTGCCCGCGACCCTTCCCGACCGCATCAGCGAGCCGTCCCCGCAGCCGCTCGATGTCCTCCTCGAGCAGCGGGTGCAAGAGACGTATGCGCTTGCCCTCCGTGCGCAGGATCCCCGGCAAGCGCCCCGGCATCAGCGGCCCGAGATCGATGCCGTGCTCCGCCGCCTTCACGCGGTCAAGCGTAAGCCCCTCACCGCCGCCGAAGCGGTCGCCGTAGGGCCCTGCGCGCAGCATCATGTCGAGCAACTGCTCGGGACCGGCGTGGGCGCTGCTCGACGCTATCACCGCGCCGGCGTCTATTCCGGTGCCAGCCGCGATGCGGTCGGCCATGCCCTGGCTCATCATGGTCTCGAGCTGCGGGCTCGTCATACCGTGCAGTCCCGCCACCACGCCCAGCATGATCTGCCACTGATCGAGGGCGCCAGCCTCGGGTCGCAGCACCTGCGGTGAGTAACGCGCGAAATTGCGCACGCTGGTGGTCTGGAACAGGAAGTCGAAATTGCTGTGCTCGAGCTGCACCGTAGAGGGCAGGATCACATCGGCAAGGCTGGTGGTTTCGTTGGCATAGATGTCTATCGCCACTACGAAATCCAGACCCGCGATGGCCTCGCGCAGGCGGTCGCCGTTCGGCACGCTCAACACCGGATTGCCCGCTACGGTGATCAGGGCCCGCGCCCGGCCGGGCCCCTCCCAGGCGAGCTCTTCGGCCATCAGCGTGGCCGGCAACATGGACATGTATTCGGGGAATTCGCGCACCTTCGAGTGCCAGCGTCCGCGTCCGAGCACGTTGATCTCGTCGGTTGCCTCGCCCTGCCCGGTGGCGGGGCGCGGGAACATCATGCCCCCCTCGGTGTCGAGCCGTCCGCGCAGCATGTTCACCACGTCGACCAGCCACGAGGCGAGTGTGCCGAAGGCCTGCGTGCACAAGCCGATGCGGCCATAGATCAGCGGTTTTTCGGCGCCGCAGAATGCCGCGCACAGGGCGCGTATGGCATCGGCGGAGATGCCGGTGACGGGCGCGACGGCCTCGGGTGTGAAGGGCGCGGCGAGCTCGCGCAGTTTATCGAGGCCCTCGATGTGTGAGCCGAGGTGCCCGGTATCGACCAGTCCCTGCGCAAAGATGAGTCGCACCAGGGCGAATAGCAGGAAGGCATCGGTGCCGGGACGGATGAAAATGTGCTGGTCGGCAACCGCTGCTGTTTCGGTGCGTCGCGGGTCTATGACCAGCAGCCGCCCGCCCCGCGCGCGCAGTGCCGCAAAGCGCGATTCGATATCCGGGGCCGACATCAGGCTGCCCTGCGAGACCAGCGGATTGCCGCCCATGCAGACGAAGAAATCAGTGCGGTCCAGATCCGGGATCGGGAAGGCCCAGGCATTGCCGTAGAGCAGTTCGCAGCTCAGGTTCTTGGGCTGCTGATCCACCGATCCGGCGGAAAAGAAGCGCTGCGTGTCGAGCAGCGCGATGAACATCTGGGTGTAGATCTGGGTGGCGAAGTTGTGGCCGTTCGGATTGCCGTAGTACATGGCCACGGCGTCTTTGCCATGCTCGGCGCGGATCGCGGCGAGCCGCGATCCGACGAGCGCAAAGGCCTCTTCCCAGCTGATGTCCTGCCAGCCCTCGGGCGTGCGCTTTACCGGATGGCGCAGCCGCGACGGATCCTCATGGAGGTGACGGACCACCTGGGACTTGGCGCAGACATAGCCGCCGGAGCGGTGGTCCTCGCCGTCGCCCCGCACGGACAGCACGCGGTTGGCGTTGCGGTCGAGCTCGATGGCGAGCCCGCAACTCGCCTCGCAGACCGGGCAGGAGCGGAAAACGGTTTCCGTTGCCTGCCCGGTTGCGGCGAATGTCTCAGCCCCGGCTGTGGCTGCCATCGCACAGCGGCTTGTTGGCGGTTGCCTTGCAGGTGCAGAAAAAGGCTTTTTTCGACTCTGATGCGTCGTATTTCTGCGGTGTGAACTCGCTGCCTTTATGGGATCCGTCGCAGAAAGGTTGCTTGGCGGACTTGCCGCAGCTGCACCACCAGTAGCTCTTGCCTGCTTCGACCTCGACGCCGATCGGGGTCGAGCCTGCGCGTGTCGGTTCTGACATGACGGCTGCTCCTTCAGAGTACGGACATGATCTTTTCTGCCGCCGAGACATCCAGTCCGGGACCGGATTCGACCGCCAGGTGTTTCACTACGCCGTCTTCGACCACCATGGCGAAGCGCTGCGAGCGGATGCCCATGCCAAAGCCGGTAGCGTCGAGCACCAGGCCAAGCGCCTTGGTGAAGTCGGCGTTGCCGTCGGCCAGCATCATGATTTCCTCGGCGTTCTGGGCCTTGCCCCAGGCACCCATCACGAAGGCGTCGTTCACGGACAGGCAGGCGATGGTGTCAACGCCCTTGGCTTTCATGGTGTCGGCCTGTGCCACGTAACCGGGCAGGTGCGCTGCGCTGCAGGTGGGGGTGAAGGCGCCGGGAACGGCGAACAGCACGACTTTCTTGCCGCCGAAGAGCGTGGCGGTGTCGATGGCCTCGGGGCCTTTGGCGCCCATGGTCTTGAGGGTTGCTTCGGGAATGCGGTCGCCGACGGTGATAGTCATGGGGTGCTGCTCCTGTGTGCTGCGGGGGTAGAGTGCGAAGAGGCCGTATCGTAGCAGAGCGAATCGGTTCCATTCACCCGCAACGGGACGCGATCAGCGTGAGCGCGTTGCCGAACCCTCGTTTCTTCGCCATGTGCTCGTTTCAAGGTACTCTTCCCGCAGTTGCGGCAGCAGCATCCGCTGCCAGGATTGACCAGAAGGCCTGCACATGTCAGTGGATCTGACGCCGCTCGAAAACGCAGTTACTGGCCTGCGTGAGGGGCTGACCCGAAGCGCGGCAGAGCCCGGGGATACCCAGCTGCGCGATGGGCTCATCCAGCGCTTCCAGCGCACCTACGAGTTGTCGCACAAGATGCTCAAGCGGCACCTGGAGCAGGTGGCACCCAACCCGCAGGCATACGACACGGCTGACTTCCAGTACCTGATCCGTTCAGCTAACGAGCAGGGCCTGTTGCGCAGCGATTGGCCGGCGTGGCGGCGCTTCCGGGAACTGCGTGGAAAGACCAGTCACACCTACAACGAGGCGGTGGCCAAGGACGTGGCAGCTGAGATCCCTTCGTTCATGGAGGAAGCCGCCCATTTGCTGAGCGAGCTGCAGGGGCGGAACCGGCCGTGAACCCAGCCACTGGCCACAGCCCGAGCGTGGAGGCCGCGGAGGCATATCTCGACACGGTCAAGGCCATCCTGCATGCCCACCTGCCCGGGCGCGAGGTCTGGGCTTTCGGTTCCCGCGCCCGCCGTTGCGCCAAGCCCTATTCCGATCTGGATCTGGTCATCATGGGCGACGAGCCCCTGTCCCTGGACGCGCTGGCAGTACTGAACGAGGCCTTCGCGGAGTCTGATTTGCCATGGAAGGTGGATGTGGTGGACTGGACCCGCATGAGTGACGCGTTCCGTCTTATCGTCGAGCAAGGCAGGGTGGTGCTGCAGCGGGTGGAGGAGGCCGGGGATGGCCAGCACCCGGCAGGTGTTTCATCCCGTCCCAGCCCCTACCAGTTCACCGGTAGCGCCGGAAGCGATCCCCACTGCGGCGCTCACCCACGACTGCAAAAACGCAATTTCGTGGATTAGAGTAAAGCCCGTCCGATCACAACCACTCGGGGACTCAGTCATGAAGACACTGCGGAGTTTCGTATTGGCGTTGATGGCCAGCTGCGCCAGCCTGCTACCGGCTATTGCTATTGCCGATGAGGCGGGCGGCTACGACGAGATCACCGGCAAGGATCTGAGGATCCTCCGCAAAGCACCTGCGATTTCGGTGGCCGGGTATCGCGTCGCATTCGTGGTGAGCAACAACACCTTCGCGCATTCCATCGGCGGCAATGCCTTCTCGAGAACGATCGTCACTCTCAGCGGTGTAGACACGCCGGACCTCCAGCAAATCGCCGACGAAGCCTACGCAGACCTCATGCAGCGGCTGGCCGCGACGGGGCGTCCGGTCGTGCCGCCCGAGCAAGTCACCGCATCGAAAGGCTGGGCGAAGCTGGAAAAGGTCGAGCCCACTGGAGACGAGCCCTATGCCAAGAACGCCTTCGCCGATTCGCGCCTGCCGCGCTGCCGCTGTGGTGGATGCACCTTGATGCGCCGCTGGGAAGTGCGGGCCCGGACGACCTCGCCAACTGGCGTGCACTCAACCAGCTGAGTGTCGATACGAAATCAGTGGTGCTCACGCCGCAGATCGTCGTCGACTTCGCAGCGCTGGAGAGCAGTGGCTCCTCTACCCTGAGAGGCGATGCAAGCACCGAAGCCAAGGTCAGTCTGCGACTCGTCGAGCAGTCCACCGCCGTGCGGCTTGTGCAGGCGAAGATGGCGTTGGCCGGGGAAATCGGCTCTGCCATGTTGAAGAAGCCGCTGCCGCTGGCCGTCTCGAGCGGCGCGACTTCAGCCCACCACCAACACCTCGCACGGCAACGCCGCAAACTGTTCCGCCGGGCCCTTGCCGCCTGCGCTCGCAATATCGCGCGACACCAGCAGGACGTTCCCCGGGCCCGTGTCGGCTGCACGCAACATTTGCTCGAGCGAAGCCCCGGCCGGAAAGTCCTGCCGCTTGCCACACGGAGCGTCCACCTGCGCGGCCAGCCCGGCAAACACCAATGTCAGAGGCCGCCCCGTCTGCTGCGCCAGGCGTGTCGCGAGATCCAGCGTACGTCTGCCTTCGGGGCTGTCGCCGCAGATCGCGCATACCTCGGGTGTCGGGAGCATCCGGAGTCGCAGCACCCCGCGTCTTCCCGGCAGCAGCAGTAGATCGACCTCTGCGGCCGCCTCTTCCAGCGCCACGTCCCGCGGACCACGACGCACTCTGAACCGGCCTTCACCATCCCCGGTCACGGCCCGGAACCCGGATTCCGCCGTCTTGCTGATAGCGTGAAGCGTTTGCTCCAGCGCGGCGGTGGACAGTTCGCGGGTGCGCGCCGAGGCACTGCAAATCTCCTGCATGATCGGCAGCGCTGCGGCGGCGTGAAGCTCGTCGTCTTCCAGTAGCAATACCTCGAGCCTGGCTCCCAGTGCCGCCGCCAGCAGCGCTGCCGCCTTGATCTGCGGCAGCGGTCGGTCCTGCGCCTCCAGTGCCAGCAGCAGGCGCTGTGGCTGCTGTCTGCCGGGGAGGCTCATTGTTTCTCCGCAGCCCCGGTGGCGGCGTGGCCCTGCCGGCGGCCCATTTCGGCGAAGAAATCGAGTCGCTGCTGCACCCGCTCACCCACTGAGCCCGGCGTGAATCGGCCGTCACTGCTGCGAGTTCCGGCCGGCAGCCCGAACAACAACTCGACCGCATCGTCCACGGTGCTCGCTGCGTGGATGTGGAAGCGCCCCTCCCTGCAGGCGTCGATCACGGCCGGTTTGAGCATCAGGTGCTGCGTGTTCGCGGCGGGGATGATCACGCCCTGCGTGCCGGTGAGTCCGCGCGAGGCGCAGATATCAAAGAAGCCCTCGATCTTTTCGTTGGCCCCGCCGATTGCCTGCATCTCGCCCATCTGGTTCACCGAGCCGGTGATCGCAAGGTCCTGCCGGAGCGGTAGCTCTGCGATGGCAGACAGCAGCGCCACGAGTTCCGCCATCGAGGCAGAATCGCCATCGACGCGACCATAGGACTGCTCGAACACGATGCTCGCCGACAGCGACAGCGGCGCAGCACCCGCGTAACGCGCCGCCAGCAGGCTGCCCAGGATCATCACACCCTTGGAGTGCAGCGGACCACCGAGTTCGGTCTCGCGTTCGATGTCGAGCAGCTTTCCCGTCCCGACCCGCGCAGTGGCCGTGATGCGCGCGGGGCGACCAAAGGAGTAATCGCCGACGTCGATCACCGAGAGCGCGTTCACCTGCGCTACCTGTGTGCCGTGTGTGGACACCAGCATCAGGCCCCGGGTGATCTGCTCGGCCAGCAGTTCCTGGTAGCGGTTGTTGCGGTATACCCGGTGCTCCACGGCCTGCCCGACGTGAGCGGCATCGATCAGCGTGGCGCCGTCGCGGGTTGCCCAGAAGTCCGCCTCGTGCAGCAGGTCGACCATCTCGCCGATGTGCAGTGACAGGCGTGCGCCGTCACCCGCGGCGCGAGCGCCCTGATCGATCACGCGACAGAGCCCCGCTGCGGTGAGCGGGCGGCACTGCTGCCGCCGCGCCATGGTGGCGATCAGGCGTGCGTGCAGGCGCTCT
>CAJADV010000536.1 GCA_903938575.1 uncultured Gammaproteobacteria bacterium | reverse complement strand
ATCCGGCAGGCAGATGCCATCGGCGTCGCCGTCGTCGAACACCGTGGCCATGATGTCCCGGCCCCAGATATCGAAGGCCACCGTCGACACCGGCAGCTTGTAGCCGTGCTCGAAGACTTTCGCCAGGTTGTCGCGGCTCACCCATTTTCCCCGCCACTGCCCGTTGATATCAGGCAGCAGGACCTCGAAGGTCTCGAGTGTGGGATGCGCCGCCAGGAAAGTCTCGAGTTCAGTCATGTTCGCTCACGCATCCCGCAAAGATCAGCCTCGGTGGGAAAATGGGGTCAGACCCCATTTATCAGGAATAAATGGGGTCTGACCCCATTTATTCCCGACCCCGGTTTCTCTCAGAACTTCATCGTGGCGCTGACCCCGAAGCTGCGCGGCTTGGCGGGCCACACCAGGGTGTTGGTGATGCCGTAGCCGTACTCGCCTGCCGCATCGGCGTTAGCCCAGCCACGCTCGAAATGCTCCTCGTCGAAGGCATTCTGGACATAGGCGCTCACGCTCCACGTCTCGGCATCGTAACCGGCACGGAAGTTCCACTCGTCCCATTCGTTCACCGCGATGGTGCTGATGTTGTCGAGATCACTGAACATCCGGTCCTGATAGTGGTACTCGGCCTTGGCGTAGAACTCGCCGCCGGCAAGCTCGGTGTACCACTTGAGGTGCACCGAGCCACTTGCATCAGGCGCGAAAGGCAGGCGGTTGCCGCCGCAATCGGTGCTGCAGACGCCGATGTCCACCAGGTCCGCGGCATCGGTGATCTCGGAGTCCATCAGCGAGGCCGCCACAAAGAGATCCCAGTGCTCGCCGATCAGCCAGTGGGCGTCCAGCTCGAGGCCCTGATTCTCCGCCTCGCCGAGATTCTGCACCTGCGAGGAACCCTGATCGAAGTACAGGAGCTGCAGGTCCTCGTAGGTGTAGAAGAAATACGAGGCGTTCAGCTGCAGCGTGTCATCGAGCAGGCGGGACTTCATGCCCACCTCGTAACTGGTGGACGTCTCGGGATCAAAGGAGATGGGCTTGCTGTCGGCCGATGCCTGCCCGCTCGGCGAGACCGAGGGCGTACTGATGCCGAAGGTGCCGTAGCCACCCGACTTGTAGCCGCTGGATACGTTGCCGTAGAACGAGATCGACTCGTTCAGCGTGTAATTCACCGCAAGGCGGGGCGTCACCTCGCTCCAGTTCTCCTTGTCACCCACGTAGCCGCGGGTATGGAACTCCCAGTTGAAGTTGTTGCCGAGCGCCCCGGGGCTCTTGGCGACGCGGGTGCGCATGTCTTTCTCGTCGTAGGTGTAGCGGGCACCAAGGGTGACGTCCAGCTGCTCGGTGATGGACCAGGTCACATCGCCGAAGACAGCGTAGCCGCGGCTTTCCATGTCGTTGTAGCTGTTCTCCGCGGTACGCCCGAGGATGCTGCCCGGCGCGAAGCTGTCGTCGGCGATGCCGTTGCCATCCTCGTCGCCAAACCAGTAAAGCTCGAAGTTCGGATCCGCGCAGCCGCCGGTTACGGGGCCGGCGAAATCACCGGCATCGGTGCGGCCAAGGGCGTTGCAGAGATCGTTCTCGTTGTAGTCGTAGACGAACTTGCCATCGATGATTTCATCATAGGCACCAGCGCCCAGGAACCAGTTCACCGAGTCGCCGCTGAAGTTCAGCCGCACTTCCTGGCTGAAATAGTCGATGTCGTTGTACTGCCCGTAGTGGTTGATGCGCTCGGGGCGTGCGTCGTAGTCCTCGAGGTAGTCGAACTTGTAGGTCTTGTAGCCGGTTATCGAGTGCAGCGAGTAGGCGTCGCTGATATCCCAGTCCAGCGTGGCGTTGATGTTCAGGATTTCGGAGCGGTCATAGCTTTTGTCGCCAAGGTCGGTGTCCACCTCGTCCTTGTCGAGACCGAGCTGGGGATCCCAGTACACCGAGGCGTCCTGCTGGCGGTCCTCGTAGATGAGCTCGATCAGACCTTTGATGTCGTCACCGACGTAGCCCAGTTGCTGGCGCGTCGAGTATTGCTTGTGATACCCGAGGTCATCGCCGCCGGCCAGGTTGTTCAGCCAGCCGTCATCGAGATTGGCGTAGACGTTGCCCCGGTAAGCCCATCCGTTGGCGAGCGGGATGTTCACCATGCCGTGCAGATCGTAATGGCCGTAGTTGCCGATGCCAGCGCTCACTTCGCCTTCGAATTCATCAATGGGTTTGTTCGAGATGATGCTCACTGCACCGGCGATGGCGTTGCGCCCGAAGAGCGTGGCCTGCGGACCCTTGACCACCTCGACGCGCTCGATGTCATAGAAATTCATCTGCACGCCGCCGTTGCGACCCTGCCACACGCCATCGAAGAAGATCGGGATCGAGGGGTCACCGCCGATGCCGAAGTCGTTGGTCACGATGCCGCGGATCGCCAGGGCATCGATGAAGCTGTCCTCGGTGCGCCCGGTGAAGCCGGGGGTGAGATCGACCAGGCCGCGGATATCACCGATGCGCGCCTCGGCGATGAAATCCCCCGTGAAGGCCGATACCGCAACAGGCACATCCTGCAGCGATTGCTCGCGCTTTTGCGCGGTGACCATGATCTCTTCGATTTGCGGCTGGGCCATCGAGGCGGCGGATCCCGAGACCAGGATCGCAGCGATGGCGACAGGCAGCATGCGGCGGCAAGCGGGGGCGGACCGAGTGTTCATCAGCGGGCTCCTCCAGGAGCTGTTGTGGATCCGGACACACTGCATCCGGGACGTTTCAGGTCAGTTGCGCGACCAGCAGGCGCACGCATTGCACGAGGATAAAAAGAGTCTTGTACTCAAATCCGCCGGGCGAAACTCTGATGTTGGGTACTTATACCGCCGCACGCGCCGCGTACCGTTTGCGCACTGCCGCACCGAAGGCTGCAAACATCGCTACCGAAAGAGCGTTCTCGCGGAACCGCCACTCGGGGTGCCACTGCACAGCGAGCGCAAAAGCCCGGGTGTTCGCCACGCTCACCGCCTCGATGAGGCCATCAGGGGCGCGGGCCTCGACGCGCAGGGCCGGCGCCAGCAGGTTTATGCCCTGCCCGTGCAGGGAATTGACGCGCGGGCGGCGGTCAGCGATCAGCTCCGCCAGGATCCCGCCCTCCTCCACGAGGATCTCGTGAGCCAGGGCGTATTGCAGCTCGCGCGGATCGTTGTCGTCGTCGCGGTGATCGAGCATGCCGGGGACTTCATGGACCCGCTGGTGAAGGGTGCCGCCGAGAGCGACGTTCAGCTCCTGCAGGCCACGGCACACGCAGAACAACGGCACCCCGCACGCGATCGCCAGCCGCAGCAGCGGCAAGGTGGTGGCATCGCGCTGCGGGTCGTGGAGGGTGCCGGGCGCGCTCGGTTCACCGCCATAAAGACTCGGCTCCAGGTTCGAGGCACTGCCGGTAAAGAACAATCCGTCCAGCGACCGGACCAGCCGCTCGGGATCCACGAGCCCGCCCAGCGCGCGCAAATCACGGCCCTCGGCGAGCGTGGGCAGCAGCACGGGCATCACACCCGCGCCGTGGGCCACGGCGTCGATGTACTTCTCGCCCACGCCGTGGAAGGGATAGGGGCCACGTTCGAAAGCGTCACAGGGAATTCCCACCACCGGCAGACCGAGTGCGTGCATGCGGATGCTCCGGATTGCGGGCGCGTAACCCTCGCGGGGTAGCAGCGTTGACCGCGCGATTGTGGAGGTCCCATTCTAGGGATCACCGGAGCATTTCCGACATACCACCCGCGGGTTAAACGCCATAACTGCCGCGGCTCTCCAAGCGCCGCCAGGAACAAGCCACATGAACACGAGCGCGACCAAACAGCAGCTGCAGGCACTCGACCGCGCTCACCACCTGCATCCGTTCACGGATTTCCATGACCTTGCCGACCGCGGCACGCGGGTGATCAGTCGCGCCGAGCACATTTACATCCACGATTTCGAGGGCAAGGCCTACCTCGACGGCATGTCGGGGCTCTGGTGCTGCAACCTCGGCTACAGCCAGCCGGCCATCGTCGAGGCCGTCGCGCGCCAGCTGGGCGAGCTGCCCTTCTACAACAACTTTTTCCAGTGCGCGCACCCGCCATCCATCGAGCTCGCGCGCACGCTGGCGGAGATTTCACCGCCGCACATGCAGCACGTGTTCTTCACCAACTCCGGTTCCGAAGGCAACGACACGGTGCTGCGCATGGTGCGCCGCTACTGGGACCTGAAAGACCGGCCCGCCAAGCGCATGGTCATAAGCCGGGTGAACGGCTACCACGGCAGCACCATCGGCGCCGCGAGCCTGAGTGGCATGAGTTTCATGCACAAGCAATTCGAGACACTCCCCTACATCAGTCACATCCGCCAACCTCACTGGTACGGCGAGGGCCGGGCGCACTCGCGCGAGGACTTCGGCCTGATCGCGGCGCGTGCGCTGGAAGAGCGGATCCTCGAGCTCGGCGCCGACAACGTGGCGGCATTCATCGCCGAACCCGTGCAGGGCGCCGGCGGCGTGATCATCGCCCCCGAGACCTACTGGCCCGAGGTGCGCCGCATCCTCGCCAAGTACGACATCCTCTACGTTTCCGACGAAGTGATCTGCGGCTTCGGGCGCACCGGCAAGTGGTTCGGCTGCGAGTACTACGGCATGGAGCCGGATCTCATCACCTTCGCCAAGGCCGTGACCAATGGCTTCCAGGCGCTGGGCGGCGTTCTGGT
>CAJADV010000535.1 GCA_903938575.1 uncultured Gammaproteobacteria bacterium | reverse complement strand
GGCATGGCCCGCTCCTACCGTCACGAACAACCATGCCCGAGTCCCATCCCGTAGGAGCGGGCCATGCCCGCGACGGTGCCTGCCCCATACCGTGGTCGCGCGCATGGCGCGCTCCAACCGTCACGAACAACCATGCCCGAGTCCCATCCCGTAGGAGCGGGCCATGCCCGCGACGGTGCCTGCCCGATACCGTGGTCGCGCGCATGGCGCGCTCCTGCCATCACGATCCTTGCGCCGCCGCCTGCAATGGATCCTCGCCGATGCTGTGGCGGATACGCGCCACCGATGACTGCAGCTCGGCAAAGGCGAGACTACGACGCAGCTTAGCCGCCAGAGCGCTCGCGCGACCCATCACCACCTGCGCCGGATCAACGCGGCTCGCCCGCTGCTCGGCCTCGAGCTGCGTGGCGATCTTGCCTTCCACCTCGTCGAGCCTCACGGCCGTGCGGTAATCGGCGAGCGCCTGCTCGTGCTGCTCGCGGGCCACATGCACCTGCGTGATCACCGCCACGCTGAGCGCGAGACGGCGCAAATCACCCAGATCCATCTGGCCCTCGGCGTAGCGGCGTGCCGCCGGCCCGGAAAAGACGCTGAACAGGTTCCAGCTGACCTGCAAGCCCGCGTCGGCCCAGGACTGGTTATCGAGATACTTGTTGCTGTCGTAGTTGGCGCCGGCGTTCAGCTCGATACCCGGGAGCATCCGCAGCAGCGCCTTGCGGGCCTCTTGCGCGGTGATGCGCTTGCGGTAGTCCTCCTCGCGCAACTCCGGGCGCGCCGTGAGCGCCAGGCTTTCCATTTCCTCCACCGCAAGCGCTGGCGGCGGCGGCAACTCCTCGGGGCTGGACGCGACCTCGTAGGGTGTGCCGGGCGCAAGGTTCAAGAGACCCGCAAGCTGCACGTGCGCGAGACGGGCCTCCTTGCGCAGCTGCGCGAGGCGGTTGATCAGCTCGAGCAGCCCCTTTTGCAAGGTGAGCGCCTTGAGCGGCGGGTTGAGACGGCTCTCGAGCGACTGGCCTGACTTCGCCAGCGCGTCCTCAGCCTGCACCAGCAGCGTCTGGATTTCGGCAGCCGATTGCTGCGCCGCCGCCACACGCCACCACGCCGCCTGGATGTCCAGCACCAGATTCTGCTCGGCCTTGCGCCGCAGCTCACCGACCACCAGAACTTCGTCGGCACGCTGCTGTGCCTGGGCGTAGCTCACCCCGAAATCGAGGATATTCCAGGAGAACCGCAGCCCTCCCAGGCCCTGCTGCTTCTCAGTGGAGAACGAGGGTTCGAGCGAGGTCTGGCGCGAGTCGATGGACACGCTCTCCGAGGCGGCGTAGGAATCACGCGAGCTGTATCCCGCCTGTGCCATCAGTTGGGGCCACAGGTCGTAACGCGAAACCTCCAGCGCCCCGGATGCGAGCGTCTCCTCCATCAGCCGGACGCGGTGGTCCAGGTTGTAGCGGATGCCGCGCGCCACGGCCTGCTCCAGCGTGAGCGGGCCGCCGAGCGGCTCCTGGGCCTCGAAGAGATGCGATCGGTCATCGCTCGCACGGGCGGTGCGATCGGCATCGCTGAGCGGAGTGGGTATCACGCTGCAACCGCCCAACATCAGAGCCGATGCCAGCGCCAGCGCCAGCGGCCTGAGCAACACCGGGGGAATGGAGCCTACAGAAGCGGACATGTGTCGTTCTCCGTCAATGTTCATGCGGGGCTCAGGTACAGAGGCCCGCGTCGCGCAGTTGCTTCAGCACGGACTGCGCACCCTCCATGCTGATGCCTTGGTGCACGGCCTGGATCAGCACGAGGTCGATTTCCGGCTGCGTGGGCGTTTCGAGAGCACGCAGCACCTCGTGGAGCGCCAGCGATACCTCGAGACCGGCGCCGACCGCGCGCTCCAGCACCAGCGCGGCGAGCTCCTGGTGCAGGCGCACGGCCGTGAGCACCAGCGCAGGCGCAAGATCAGGGTTGCCACGGATCAGGCCCTCGAGGATGCCGAGCATCTCGTCCTGCTCGATATCAGGAATCTGATCGAGCATCCCGAGCAGCACGATCAGGTCGTCATCGGCTATCAACCCCGCAAGACGCCTGGCCTCATCCTCAGCATCTTGGGCCGACATGGCCTGCAGCCGGCGCGCGAGCGCCGCAGGATCGTTGGGATCCAGCGGTTTCTTGAAGATCTCCGGCAGCGTGTTGGCATCCAGTACGCGGGCACTGAAGCCCTCTTCGAGATCGACGCGGCCAGCGAGGTTTTCGACGTAGCCTTTGCCGATGTCGAAAGTCACCTCCTGATGGCCGTCAGCGAAAAACTCCACGCGGATAGCTGTGCCGCGCACGCCGATGGTGGCGATCTGCGTCTTCAGCAGCACCGCTTCCCTGTTGCGCTTGTCCACCAGACCGGTGAGCGCACGCAGGCTGCCCTTCACTACGCCGGTGACCATGCGGTCGGAGCCGGGATCTCCGGTCTCGAAGTGGTACTCGCTGATCGAGATGACGGTGCCCGGCTGCAGCGCGAGCATGCTCTTGTCGCGCATCACGAAACGCGCACTGGCCTTGGCGCCCGCCTCCACCGTGTCCTGGCGGAAAATCGGGTCCCGCGCATTCACGGCGCGTTGCAGGGAACCCGCCTTCGCCGAGACCAGCCCGCGCACGAAAACCGCGCGCCCCGCGTTGTCTTTCGAGGAATCGGCGGCAGCGCCGGGTGCGGGCGTGGGCGCCGCGGCAGCCTGCGCGAGCACAAGGGACGGGACAAACAGCGCGAGGGTGAGCAGCAGCGCCCGGGAGACCGCAAGGGCCGGCAGCTGAATGGCCGAGAGGCTCAGCGGCGTAGTGACAGCGAGGCGCATCACGGACATGCGAGGATCTCCTCCGCCGCGCGCAGTTGCTCGAGGATCTGCTGCTGTTCCCCGGTGAACTGGTCCGCGATGGCGCGCAGCTGTGCCTGCAGTGAGGCAGCGGGCAGCGGGCCATCGACCCGCTGGCCCTCGGCTGCCAGCGGCAGGTCATTCGTCTCCGTGAGCACTACATCCTGCCCCGCTATGGTGGCCATGATGTCTTCCATCATGTCCTGCCACTCGAGATCGCCGACCATGTAGTCCTCGGGCGGTGGCGCGAGCGCCACAGAAAGCCAGGACTGCTCCACCCCAGCGCCATAAGAGGTGGGACTGAGCCCTGCCACCCCGAGATATGCCACGGCCACCGGCATAGAGCCGAGTACGACGCCAGGCGGAATCACCGGTTGCACGGCCTGACCGAAACCGCCGTTCAGGCTGAAGGTCACACCGGGTGGCAGACCAAGCACGCTCGCAAAATCGCCAACGACAGAGCCCGCGCTCAGGATCTGGATGCCATCGGTGGGACCGGGCACGAAGCCGTTCAGCAGGATCAGGTTGAGGTTGCCGCCAAGGGTTGCCGTACCGGACACGACCAACTGGTCGTACTGTGTGCCTGCAATCGGCCCGGCGAGTTCGATATTCAGTGTGCCCGTGGCGGTCTGCAGATAATCACCGCTCACGTAGAAGATGCCAGGCGAACTGCCGGGGCTCAGCGAACCTTCGTTCAGGAACAGCGTGGCGCTGACGTCCAGGCTGCCGCGGCCCTGCACGTTGCCGCGGTTCACGAAGCGCCCCGCGACGATCTGCAGGCTCTGCCCGGAGGGGATCACGATGGTGCCGGTGTTCACGAAATCCGCGCCGCCCTGATCTATGACACCACCCTCGGCGAGCAGCGTGCCGGCGTTATCCAGCGCGAGCGCGACGGTTCCGCCACGCAGCGTGAGCGTACCCGTGCTCTGCAGCACGGTGGAGCCCGCTAGCGTGGAGCCGTCGAGGATCAGGTTGCCGGTCGACTCGATGGTCGAGGCGCCTGTCAGTGTGAGCGTACCGCCGGTGACGGTGAGCGTGTCGGAGAGATGCAGCGCGAGCAGCGTGGTGTTGCCGCTCAGTTGCGGCGCACCCACCGTATCGGGAATCACCACGGTATCGATGGCGGTGGGCGTCAGGCCCTGATCCCAGTTGTCCGGGTTGTTCCAGTTGTTGTCGCCCGTGGCATTGGTCCAGACCAGATCCGCGCGCGTCACGGTCACGGAGACCACGGCTGTACCGCCATCTGCCACCGTGTAGCTGAAGGTGTCGGTTCCCGTGAAGCCGGGCGTGGGCGTGTAACGCACGGTGCCGTCGGCAAGGATCTGCACGGTGCCGTTGGTACCCTGCGTGACTGCTGTGACCTGCGGCATGCTGTCGACATCACTGTCATTGGCGAGCACATCCAGAGTAAGCGGTGTGCCCCAAGTGGTACTGCCCACATCCGGCACCAGCACGGCTAAGTCATCGACACCGGTGAGGGTGATCACCAGGTTAGCGCCGCTGCTCGCACCGGCGGCATCGGTCACGGTGTACGGCACCGTGACGGTCTGCGTCTGGCCAGCAGCAAGGCTGTCGTAGCCCGCCGCATCGAAACTCCAGTTGCCAGCTGCATCCAGCGTGAGGCCCGGCGGAGCGGTGCCGGTGAGCGCGAAGGCGAGCGTGTCGCCGGTGTCAGGATCGCTCGCGGTCAGAGTGCCGGAGACCGAACCGTCTT
>CAJADV010000534.1 GCA_903938575.1 uncultured Gammaproteobacteria bacterium | reverse complement strand
GGTCACCCTGCCACTGGGCGTGCTTCGCTTCGGCGTCAACCGGCTGAAAAACTCGGGAGTCGATTCCCTGATTCTCGGGATGGATCCCGCCAAGGGCTCGCCGGTGACCGCGCCGGCGGTGGTTCTGGACGACGACATCGAGATCAATCTCGCACGCTCGATCATCATCAACACCCAGGCGCTGAATGCCATCGCGCCGGACGGCAGTTCCTCGGTGCACCTGATTGCGCCCTACATTGCCATCCACGGCTATGCCACCAGCGGCAAATACCCCGCCGCCGAGACGCTGGCTCCCACCTTCCCCGGCATCGACCTCACCGTGTCTGCCGACGCGATCGATCTGGGCGGGCAGTTCGCGCTCCCCGATTTCGGGAAGGTCTCGTTCATCAGCAGCGGTGATATCCGTTTCCTTACGCCGGCGAACTACGCCTACTTCCGCAGCAGTGACGACCTCACGAACCCGCAGAGCGTTCCGGGGGTGATGCTTGCGGCGGGTGATCTGTATTTCGAGGCCGCGCAGATCTACCCCGCGACCGGCAACCGCTTCATCATCGATGCCATCAGTCCGATCGCCACGGTCACCTTCCGCGGCAACGCCGCATCTGCAGACGCCAACGCACCCATTTCCGCAGGCGGCAGCCTGTTCGTCGCCGGCACCAACATCGATCAGGGCGGCGTCATCCGGGCGCCCGGCGGTCAGATCCTGCTCGGCGTCGCCGATGCCAACGATCCCGAAACTGCAGCCCTGTTCAGTTATGCAGGCAACCTGCGCAACGGCAAACCCGGCCGCATCCTGCTGCCCGTCGTGAGCACCCAGAAGCTGGTGCTCGGAGATGGCAGCCTGACCTCGGTCTCTCTCAACGGGCTGGTGGTGCCCTACGGCGAAACTGTCGATGGCCAGAACTGGCGTTATGACGGAACGGCGAACTCCAACTCCGGTGCGACCACCACCGTACAGGATCTGTCAGCGCCCCCGCCCAAGCGTATTTCGGTCAATGGCAACGAGGTCTTGCTCGCCCCGGGCGCAGTGATCGACATTTCCGGAGGTGGTGACCTGCAGGCCCAGGAGTGGGTGGCGGGCACGGGCGGTTCGCGCAACGTGCTGCTGCAGTACAACACGGTGTACTCGGGTGGTCGTCCGGAGGCCGCGCCGCTCTACCCGGACCGTCGCCCGGTCTACGCGATCATTCCCGGTTTCCAGAGTGCGCTCGCCCCATACGACCCGTCGCTCGTGGCAGGCGATCCGCTGGTGGGGCAGGCCGTGTTCCTCTCTGGCGCCCCCGGAATTCCCGAAGGCGTGTATACGCTGCTCCCGTCGCGCTATGCGACCTTGCCCGGCGCATTCCGCCTGGTACAAGACACCGCCGCGATCGACACGCTGCCCGGGAGAAACCTCACGCTCCCCGATGGCACATTCGCTATCGCCGGGAACTTCGTTCAGGGCACCAGCGGTGCGACGCGTGCCCGCAGCACCACGTTCCTGGTCCAGTCGGGGCCGGTCTGGCAGCAGTACTCCCAATACACGCTGAGCAGCGCCGACGCGTTTTTCGGTGCGCTCGCGGAGCAGTCGGACGGGGTCCGGCCGCGGCTTCCTGTCGATGCCGGCCAACTCGTGCTGGCGGCAACGCGCACGCTTGGATTGGGCGCCGAACTGCGTACCGCCGCCGGTACGGGTGGTGCGGGAGCCCTGGTCGATGTCGTGTCGCAGCGTATCCAGATCGTGGACGCCAACTCTGCAGCGCTCGCCGGCTATGTGCAGATCCGGGCTTCCGACCTCGTGAAGCTCGATGCCGCTAGCCTGCTGATCGGTGGCACCCGCACCCGCACCTCAGCCAGTGACCGGATAACGGCGCTTGCGACCAGCGTGATTCTCTCCAACGACGACGAGACCCTCGAAGCCCCCGAGGTGCTGTTGGTTGCGACTGCCGCCCGCGCCGGCGACGGCATCGTGATCGGCGCTGGCAGCAAGGTCGCCGCTGTCGGCGACATCCCCGCCAATCAGTCTGTTGACATCGAGATCGGCCGCTTGCCCACCCCTGCGTCCGGGAAGGATCCTGGCGATGCCGGCGTCTCTGGCGACGGCGCCCTGCTGCGGCTCTCCAATGGTGCGCCGGTGAAGGTCTCGCGCATCAGTGTTCCGGAAGTCGCCAACGGCCTGCTGCGTATCGAGGCCGGCGCAAGCCTGAAGGCAGACGCGAGCATAACGCTCGATTCTGCAGCGAGCACCGAGGTCGCGCCGGGAGCCATCTTCGCGGCCGATGCGATAGATGCGAACAGCAGCGTTGTCAGTTTCCTGGGCTCCGGTTTCGAGGGCCCCACTCCGGACGGGCTGGTGATCACGTCGGCCCTGCTCGAGCAACTGGCCAGCGCGCAGTCCCTGCGTTTCGGCAGCAGGGGCTCGATGGACTTTCTCGGGTCGGTCGATCTGGAGATCGATGGCTCGCTCGGTCTGAGCGCGGGTGCGTTCCGCGGCGACGGCGGTGCAGTGCGTTTGGCCGCTGACACGATCAGTCTCTCCAACGACCTGGGTGCGGGCGCACTTAGCAGTGATGCGTCCGGGAGTCTGGCCCTGTTGGCTGACCGCGTCGTGTTCGGCGCGGGTGACAAAGTTTTTGATGGCTTTGCCGGCGTTGACGTCCTCGCGCGCAATGGGGCTGTCTTCGAGGGCAACGGCAGCGCAGATTTCCGCGCCGCCGACGTTTCGCTGCATCTTCCCGCGCTCAGTGCTGCCACGGGTTCGGCCAACGCACTGCTCACGACTGGCGCCCTCCGAATCGATGCCGTGGGTGCCGGGGAATCCACGCTGTCCGACGGCGCCGGCGGCGTGCTCGGCCTGCGTGGTGCCACCGTCGTACTGGATTCACGGATTGCCAGCCCGGGCGGTTCGGTGAGTCTGGCGGCCACCTCCGGCGACCTTGTACTCGGCGCGGGCGCTCGCATCGATCTCAGGGGCTTTGCACGGGATTTTCTCGATGTACAGCGCTTTGCCGACGGCGGCGAGATCCGTCTCTCCGCGACCGGTGGTGACGTGGTGGTCGTGAGCGGTGCTGTGCTTGATGTGTCGGCTGATTCTTCGGGAGGAGACGCCGGCCGCATTCTCGTCAGCGCCCGTGACGGGGCGCTGCGACTCGACGGGCGCTTGATAGGCAGCGCCGCGGACGCTGCCAAAGGCGGATCGCTCGCCGTCGATACGCGTTCCGCGATCGACCTCGACGCGCTCCTGTCCGTGCTGGAGACGGCGGGCATCGATGGCACCATTTCCCTGCGCAGCGGCAGTGGCAACCTGGTCGTCGGCGCGGGACACACGCTCCGTGCCGACGAGGTCAGGCTGGTCGCCGACGGTGGCACAGCACCCGGAGACGATGCTGGCAACGTGATCGTGCTCGGCACTATCGACGCCTCGGGCGACAAGGGCGGCAGCATCGATCTGGTGGGTCGCAGCGGCGTGGTGCTGGAGGGCAGACTGCTTGCGCGCGGTGACGCGACAGGTCAGCGCGGCGGTATCGTCAGTCTCTCCACCTCCGGTGTTGCCTCGGGCGCACTGGATCCGGTCTTCGGCTATCAACTCATCGATCCCGCGCAATCAGGCCGCATCGTCATCGGCGATGCAGCGCTCATCGACGTTTCGGGCGAGAGGGCGGGCGGGCGCATCGCGCTGCGCGCACCGCTGCTGTCCGACGGTGATATCCGGGTATCCATCGGCACCGACGCACAGATCACGGGCGAGCGCGAACTCGCCATCGAGGCCTGGGCGCGCTGGTCCACCACCGATGCGAGTACGGGCCCCCTGCACTTCGACGGCATCGTGGATCCCGCAGGTCGGTTCGATTCGAACGGTGATGAGGCTCCGGAGACCGCGCACAGCGCGTTCTTCCAGGACACGCTACGCGCTTTCGTCAGCGCCGCCGCGTTCCCCTTCGAGCAGCGCCTCCCGGCGCGACAGACCCTTGTCGTCAGGCCGGGCATCGAGCTGGTGAACCCGGATGCTTCCCGCCTGGACGGTGACATCCTGGTGCTCAGCGACTGGAACATGGGGTCTGGCAGTCGGGACCGCACCGGTGCTCTGGTGCTGGATTACCGCCACGGCGACGCGGCCCCCGTGCTGACACTCCGTGCTGCGGGTGATCTCCGCCTCGGGGCAAGTCTCAGCGACGGTTTCTTCCAGAATGCCAACCCCTTCAACCCGGCCAATCCGTCGAACGTCGACAACTCGGCCTCGCCGCGAGCGACGCCGACCAACCCCTTGCCGCTGCTCTCCCAGAGCCTCGCGGCCTCGCTGGCAGGCACCAAGGAAGCGCCGTTGCTCGAGGCCGTGGATTCGAGCTCCTTCCGGCTGGTGGCGGGTGCCGACGCCAGTAGCGCAGATCCGCTCGCGCTCGCCGGCGGCGCTGCTGGCAGCGTCTTTCTCGAAGGGCACCAGCAGGCGGTGTTCATCAAGAAAAACGGCACGGAGGCCACGATCTACGCCCCCACGATGGTCCGCACGGGCACGGGTTCCATCACGGTCATTGCGGCAGGTGACATCACCTTGCTCGATCCCTTCGCGCCGGGTGTGATCTACACCGCCGGCAGGCCGGTCGCGGGGGCGTCGGTGCTGCCGACACCCCTGCTGCGCGAAGGTTTTGGCGGATTGCCGCCTGTGCTCGATTCCGGCCGGATCAACAGCGAGGCTGCCGGTGACCTCCGCATCGTGGCGGGCCGGGACATCCTCGGGCGTCAGCAGGTCATCGACGACGGTTCGCGTACCGGCAGGCCCGGCGCGAACCTCACGCAGATGTGGTGGCCCTGGATGCAGACCTGCCTTTTCGGCGGCCCTACCGAATGTCGCAGCGCAGGCGGAACATCGATCAGTTTCGGTGTGTTCGATCAGGGGATTCTCAGCACCGGCGGCGACATCATGCTGTCTGCCGGTCGTGACATCCGCGACGTGTCCGCCTCTCTGCCCACGACCTGGTACGTGCGCGAGGAAGGCGGTGTTCGGGTGCTGCATACGGTCGGGGGTGGCGATCTCCAGATCGACGCCGGTCGCGACATCCTGAGCGGCGCATTCCTGGTCGCGCGCGGCACGGGCTCGATTTCTGCCGGTCGCGATATCCGCGCCGACCTCCAATCGCAGAATGGCATCCCCGTTGCTACCTACCTGGGCATGCAGGACGCGGTTATCCGCATGAATGCAGTGGGACGCGTCGAACTCGGTGGCGTGATGAACCCCTCCTGGGTGTTCAGGGGCTTCGACTCGCAGTCTTACAGCGCCCGCTCCGCGCTCGAAGTCGTAGCGCAGTCGGGAGACATATCGCTGCGGCGGGGGCTGAGCGAGTTCCTCTTCGGCTCCACCGTCTTCCTGCTGAACGCCTACGACTACGTGTTGCCGGCTTCGCTCGAACTCACCGCGCTCGACGGTTCGGTAAGCATTCTCAGCAACGGCGAACTCTATCCCTCGGCCACGGGCAGCCTCTCCGTGCTGGCGAGAGGCGATTTGCGCTTCTCCAACGGCAGCCTGGCGCGCAGTGTGTTCGGCATGATCGACGCCTCGGCCGCCTTGCTGCCGTCCGCGCTCAGCCCCATGTCCGGCGCAAGCATCGCATCGAGTTTCATCTACGACGGTGTCGATTCGCCGTTCCGCCTTCACGTGCCGGGCGGTCTGCATGCGCAAGACGATGAGCCGGTGCGCCTCTACAGTCTCGAGGGCAGCCTGATCGACGGCACGAACGGCGGCGTGGGCGCCATGCGCATCGATATCCCCAAGGCGGCGCTCATCAGCGCGGGGCGCGACATCGTCGACCTGATCTTTCGCGGCCAGCACCTCTACGCCTCCGACATCACCCGTATCAGCGCGGGCCGCGACTACTACAATTCATCGCTCGCTCCCGGGCGCAGCGTCGCTTTCGTGGAACTTGGCGGGCCGGGAACCCTTCTGCTCGAGGCGGGCCGCAACCTGGGCCCGATCACCTCGGCAAACGATGCGCTGGGTTACGGCTACCTCCCGCGCGGCAACCCGAGCTATCCCGGCATCCGGACCATCGGTGACCAGAACAACGCGTATCTCCCCAGGAGTGGGGCCTCGATACTGCTCGCCTTCGGCGTGGGGCAGGGCTCGGGGCTCGAGACCTTCGCCTCGACCTACATCGATCCTGCCGTACTGCACGACCCGGAAGACCCCTCGGACACACTCGGCACGCCGGATTACTCCGAGCGGCTGGTTGCTTTCGTCGAGCAGGTGGAGGCAGACCGCTTGCGCCGGCTCGGTGAGGAAGCGCCCGTTGATTTCACGCCGGAGCAGGCATGGGACTACTTCCGGGAACTCCCTGCATACCAGCAGCAATTGCTCGTGTACCCGGTGTTCCTCGACATCCTCAACGTGACGGGTCTGGACTACAACTCCGACGGTCGATTCTCGCAGCAGTACGGGCGTGGCTTCGACGCGGTACAGTCACTATTCCCCGCTGCGCTCGGTTACACGCCGTTCAACCGGGATCTCGCCCCCGGCGAGCAACAGCAGTCCGTGCGCACCGGCATCTTCGACATGCGCGGATCAACGGTTCAGACACAACGTGGCGGTGACATTTCGATCATCGGGCCCGGTGGCGACATCATCGTGGGCAGTGCGTCTGCACCTCCGCTGGTGCCGGCCTCCGCCATCACTGCGGGCATTGGCCCGAACGCGCAGGGCATTCTGGCGCTCGAGCAGGGGGCGGTGCGGATCTTCACCGACCGCAGCGTGTTGCTTGCACAGAGCCGGATTTTCACGGAGCAGGGCGGCGATATCCTGATCTGGAGTTCGAACGGCGACGTCAACGCGGGCAAGGGCGCCAAGACCAGTTCCGAGATCCCGCCACCTGAATTCCTCTGCGACATAGACCACTTCTGCCTCGTCGATGCCAAATCGCAGGTGAGCGGTGCCGGTATCGCGGTGTTGCAGACGCGCGCCGGCGCGGCAAGCGGCACTGCCAACCTTGTGGCGCCCAGGGGTACGGTGGATGCGGGCGATGCGGGCATTCGCGTCTCCGGCAGCCTGAACGTTGCGGCGTTTAAGGTGGCCAATGCCGACAACATCTCGGTCTCAGGCGGCTCGGTGGGCGTTCCCACGGGGCTGGTTGATACCGGCGCGCTGGGTGCGGCAAGTTCCGTCGCGGCTTCGGTGTCCCAGAGCGCGGGTCAGATGGGCTCCGGCCGTCAGGCCGACAAGGGCAATTACGTGATTGCCGTCGAAGTCCTCGGCTTCGGCTCCCCGGACGGCTGAAGCAGCGCCCGTTTCCTTCTGTCTTTTAATCGTAAACATAACGACATCTTTGCCCGCTAGCCTGCGTCTGGCTCGAGGGAGCTGTGCGCCGCATCTGCACGCACTCAATCACTTGTATCTCACCATCGGAGAAGTCATTCATGAAAGTTAAAGTTCTTTCCGCCGCCCTGATGGCGGTCTGCGCACAGGGCGCTTTTGGCGCCCCCGCCACCACGCTTTACGGCGGTGGTGCTACGTTCCCGGCAGCAGCTTACGGCGGCGTTGAGTGGCTGACCGGCCCGAACACCGGCACCGCTGCTGCTCCTATCTACGCTTCCTTGCCTTCCGCGCCCATCACCCGCCTGATCAGCGGCGGCGCTCCGGGTTCGTTCATGGCTGTTTACGCTGCCAGCACCGCCGTCAAGCCCTTCGCTTTCCCCGCGAATATTGTCGCTGCGACGACCATCGTTTCGGGCAAGAACTACACGATCAAGACCCTCGGTGACACTAACTGGGCCAGCCTGGGCGTTACCGTGACTCCGGCGATCGGCGTGCAATTCACCGCGTCGGCCAGCGGCTCCGGCACCGGCACCGCGAACCTGAACGTACGTCCATCCATGTCCTACTGCCAGACCGGCAGCGGCGGCGGCAAGAACGTTTTTATCGGCACGAGAACGGCTGACTTCGTTGCTACCTCGGGCAATGCCAACGGCCTGAGCTGCGGCAACTTCAATACCTCGGGCATCCCTTTCGGCGCTGGCGGCGGTTTCAGCGCTCCCGCGAGCCAGACCGATGCAGACTTCGTGGGCACCGACGCCCCGATGAGCAGCTCCGAGTACAGCACCTTCAAAAACAACAAGAGCAGCACCCGCGGCGTTCCTGTACAGATCCCTGTCGCCGTAGGCGCTGTTGGTCTGGTGTACAACAACGTCAACACCGGCAAGAGCCTGGGTTCAGCTCCGCTCGCAATCTCGATGTCCGAGGCCTGCCAGATCTTCTCCGGCGCCATCAGCAACTGGAGCTCCTTCGGTTATCCGTCGAAGCCGATCAAGGTCGTGTATCGTTCCGACAAGAGCGGCACCTCCTTCGGCTTCAGCAACGCGCTTTCCGCGATGTGCACCGCTGAGGGCGTGACGGGCTTCACGACGCAGGAAACCTTTGCATCGGCCTTCCCCTTGGCCACCCCGCCCGCGGGTTCCATCGCTGCCTCCGGCAACGCCGGTGTGATAGATGCCGTCGGCTTGAACGATGGCGCGATCGGCTACGGCGACGTGAACGATGCCGTTGCTCGCCAGCGCATCACCCCCACGCTGAATGATGTCAACTTCTTCTCCGTCAAAGCGAAGCTTGGCATCAACTCCGCGACCACCAAGCTGTACATTGCCAAGTCGCCGCTCAAGGTCGGCAAGACCTTCAAGCTGCCCGTTGGCGCGGTAGTGTTCGACAAGACCTACGCAGCAGGCGCCAACGATTTGAACGGTCGTCCCACGCTGACCGACATCGCTGGCGTTCCCTCAGCACGTGCGGGCTGCATGGCGTTGGTAACCCCGGACTCTTACGGCAACGCGCCGCTCGACGCGAACGGCAACTACTCCATCTACCCGTTCCAGGCCGTCACCTACTTGCTGTTCAACGCGAACGGCAACGGTGAGAACGCCGTCAACCTCCAGCAGCTCGCGGGTTCGTTCTACGGTCCAGCCACCGCTCCGGCAATCAAGGCCAGCGTGACCTCGATCAGCCCAACGAACGGCTTCTCCTACATCGCCGGCTACGGCCCCACGGCGCAGATCAAGAACTGCATCGGCTTCTGATCGGTTCGCGATATAGAGACTATCGGCTTCGTCATGGATGACGAAGCCCCTCGGGGAACCGGTAGTCTTTTCTCTATAGCCCCTCTGCTCCTGACCGGAGCAGGGGGGTTTTTCTTTCAAGGGGAGGCGGCCCGTGTCATCGGGATGCTTGCTGCTATGATCCGGGCTGTCCGTCTCCGTTTGTTGCGTTGCGCTCGAGGCGATGCCCCGTGACCCGCTGTTGCCGTTTTTCAGGTCTCTCGCTGGCGTCGCTGTCGCGGGTGCTGATGCTCGTGCTGCTTGCGCTGCCCGCGTTCGCGCCGGTGGCCTTTGCTCAGGTGCCAGACCGGATGCCGGATGCGCGCATCGAGGTCGCCTCCACGCCGTCGGTTCCGTCCTCTGCGATGACCTCTATGGTTGCCGACCCGCTCGATGCGCTTGCAGCCGGGCTGCAAGGTGAGGCAATCGTGCTACACGTCGATGCCAGCGCGCTGCCGGATTTCATCGCGGATGTGCTCGGACGCCTGAAGCTCGACTTCGTGCTCGGGCCCGGCATCCGCGAGCGGCGTGACCCGATCACCTTGCGTATCGTCGGTGCCGTGACGCCAGCACAATTGTTGCGCATCACGCGACGGGCGTTGCTCGATCTGGGCGTGTCGATGACGCTGCAATCGGACACTTTGCTGATTGCCCTTGATGCCGGCAATGGTGCCGGCCTGCCCCTGTACGTCCCCGATGGCAAGGTGCCCGTGCAGGCGGGCGACGCCCGGCGCGTGATCGTCGCGATCCAATTGCAATCGGTCCGGTATACCGCCATCACGCCGTGGCTGTCGCAGGCTTTCGGCAATGCGGGTGTGAGCGTGGATCAGGAGCCGGTCAGCAACACACTGCTGGTCTCCGGCCCGGCGGCTGCCGTGGGCGAAGCGATCCGCGCAGTCGAAGTGCTGGACCGCCCGCGGCAACGAGCGGCCCGCACGCTGTTGCTAAAGCCGCGTGAGGTGGCAGTCGATCAGCTGGCGCGTGATCTGCTGAATATCCTGCAGTCAGAGGGTATCGCGGCCGATCTGCCCGCGCTCGAGGCCTCCGTGGTGCTGCTGCCGCTCACGAGCGAAAAAGCGCTTGCGGTGTTCGCGCCGGACCAGCGCATGCTCGATCACATCGCGGAATGGGCGCGCGCCCTGGACCGGCCGCCTCTTGCGGCCGTGCAGACGGCGATATTTTCCTACCCGCTGCAGTACCTCTCCGCGTCCGCGGTCGTCGATACCCTGAGCGAGTTGTCGCCTCCCGCGCGTGCGATGAATCCGGCGTCGGCAGTGGTGCCCGTCGAGGCCACGGAGACTGAACAGGAGGGTGAGCCCGCACAGTCCTGGTCGAAGCCTCCGGTGGCCCCGGCATCACCGGGGCATCTGGCCGTCGATGCCAATCGCAACGCGGTGGTTTTTCGCGGTGCTCCGGAGGAGTGGAGCCTGCTCTACCGCGCCATCCGGGAGATGGACCGACCCACCACCCAGGTGCTGGTCGAGATGCTGCTTGCAGAGGTGAGTCTTGACGACCAGTACGCAAGCGGCGTGGAGTGGCTCGCGTCAGGATCGGTGAACGGCGAGGACATCAGCTATGGCACCGTGGGCGGACTTGGTCTGGGTGATGCCGGTTTCAATCTGCGGCTGCAGGACGGCGAGACGGTGCGCGCGCTGATCAATCTGTTTGCCACCGATGGGGCTGTGCGTATCCGCTCACGGCCGAGTCTGGTGGTGGCGAGCGGGCACACAGCGCGGCTGGATGTCGGTGATCAGATTCCCGTGGTGAGCGCCTCATCGCGATCGGTGGAACAGTCCGATGCGCCCGTGATACGTACCGTTGAGTACCGGCGCACTGGGTTGCTGCTGGAAATCCTGCCCACGGTGAAAGCGGGGGGGCAACTCGATATCGAGCTTAGCCAGACGCTTAGCGAGGCACTGCGCACGACCACCAGCGCCATCGACTCGCCCACGATTCGCTCCCGCAGCCTGCACACCACCGTGAGCCTGAAGGATGGCGGCGCCGTGCTTTTGGGCGGCCTGCTGGCGGTGAGCGACAGCACGAACGAGACCGGCGTGCCGGGCCGAGGCCGTCTGCCGCTCGCCGGAAAGCTGCTGGGCGCCGACGCGCGCAACGGCGCGCGCACGGAATTGCTGCTCCTCATAAGGCCGCGTCTGCTGCGCGCTGGCGATACGGCATCCGCCAGCCCTCAGGGTTTGCCATGAATCCGTCATATTCAAATGGTAGAAATCGTGTCTGCCCGCCGGAAGACCTTAGCGGTTGAGCGCTGGTCCGGCGTTCCAGCGTGTCCGAGGGCGTGGGCACCCTCATTCCGGAGCAGACACCATGCGATTCGTGACAGTTGTGTTTCTTGCTGGCTTGCTTGCCGCGGGGCCGGTGGCGGCGCAGCAGTCTTCCGCGCCTGCCGACGCTGCTGCGGCGACCGAAGCTACGACCGCGAACCATAAGGCGCACAAAAAGCCGGCGCATACGCCTGCCACCCGCCTCACGGCGCAGATGGAGCGTGATCTGGCGCTGAGCAGCGAGCAATTGGCGAGCGTACAGGCGTTGAACGAGAAGAGCCTGACAGCGCTGGAGGCGCTGCGGCCCACCGAGGAAGAGATCAAGGCAAGTCGCCGGCAGCAGCGCCAGATCCTGTCGGATCGCGATAAAGAACTGAAAGCCCTGCTCTCAGAACAGCAGTACGCCATGCTCGTTGAAAATCGCGAGAAGTACGAGAAGCGCATGCGCAACATGCAGTCTTCAGGATCCCCTTGAGCCTGGCCTGATTACGTGGCCCATTCGGTTTGGCAGGCGCGAAGAGGGCGAAATCGCCAGCGCGCTGCGCCGGGATCCTTCCTGATTCAGCCGCCTGCCTGCCGCAACCATCGAGAGTGAACGCACAGATGTCGAGTCCACCGGTATTCCGGGCGTCCCCAACAGCGAGGAGTAGCGTGGAGCGCATGCGCCGTATCCAATCTCTGCGAGTTGCCTGCCTGTTGCCCGTTCTGGCTGGCCTTTTCGCTGCTGGCTGCGCAGAGGTGGTGCCGGGCCTGAACATGCCCGATGTGGACGAGGGCGTGCACGTGCTCGAGGCGCCGGCGCCCGGCGGCGTGCTGGCAGGCGAGTGGCCACCTTATGGGCCGCGCACGGTGCCGGCGCCGCCTTCGGCGATTGCCGACCCGGATCAAGTGCTTCCGGACAAGTACGAGGTCGTTCGCGTCACGCCGCAGGTAGTGGCTTCAATGCGGCGTGCAAACCCCGATGATGCAACGCGCACTCTCCCGGCGGTGAGTCCCGCAGACGTGCCACCTGAGTATCGTGTGGGTCCGGGTGATGTCTTGTTCGTCACGGTCTGGGATCACCCCGAGTTGGCGCAACCGGTCCGCGGCGGCCTGCAGGATCTGGCGGTCAAGGAGGG
>CAJADV010000533.1 GCA_903938575.1 uncultured Gammaproteobacteria bacterium | reverse complement strand
GGAAAATGCAGGAAAAGATCGCGGGTATCAGGAACACCGCACGGCCCATGTCCTGCGGCACCATCGACTCTGTAGCTAACCAGGTGAAGCACACCGCATAAATGCCCGCTGCAGCACCGCAGGCAAGGGACATTGAAACGATGAATCCCTGCCGGGCTGCCAGGCTGAAATCGGAGTTGAACCGCTCGGCGTCCCTGATCATGCAGGACGCCGGAGATCTGGCTCGGGGACTCTCATGCCCAGATACTCTCCAAGGTTCGGGAGCACACCTCAGGAACTTCCCAGGCGCAATCCCTCAGGCCGCTCGAGCACAGACTGCCCCACCATGGCAACTGCAAGCCCCTCCGCCACCACGCCGCCGGGGGGCGAGGCGCGACGCGTCTCCAGCGAGACGTGAATCAGCATCTGCTCTCCGGTGGCGAGCAGGCGGCCGTCGTCGTGGAACAGGCGACTGTAGATGTGCAGGCGCTTGCCTGCGCCCTCGATGATCTGCGTGGTCACGCGCACTTTCGCGCCGGCATGAGCTTCGTCGAGGTGGCGCAGATGCGTCTCCACGGTGAAGTAGCTGCCACCCGAGGCGATGTAGGCGGCATCGCAGCCCACCAACTCCATGATGCGATCGCTGGCGCGACTGAAGAGCTCGAGATAATGGGTCTCGTTCATGTGACCGTTGTAGTCGGTCCAGTCCCGCGGTATCGCGCGCTCGATGGTGAGCACGGGGGCCGACCAGTCGGGCGCGGCACGCGCGGCCAGCAGGCGCGCGTCGTGCTCTAGCGCCGTGGCACCCGCGCCCCAGTCGCGGCGCTTCAGCGTGCGCATGATGCCCACGAGGTTGTCGTCGCGGATGCGCTCGAGTTCGCGGATGGTATGCATGCCGGACTGGGCGTCGGATTGCGAGGAAATCTTGTGCACCAGCTCGTCGGTGAGCTCGGGCACATCCGTGAGCTTGGTCCACGGCCACTGCAGGCAAGGGCCGAACTGCGCGATGAAATGCGCCATCCCCGCCTCGCCGCCCGCCACGCGATAGGTCTCGAAGAGCCCCATCTGCGCCCAGCGGATACCGAAGCCGAAGCGGATCGCGTCATCGATTTCCTCGGTGGTGGCGACGTCGTCCTTCACCAGCCACAGCGCCTCGCGCCACACCGCCTCGAGGAAGCGGTCGGCGATATGCGCGTCAATTTCCTTGCGCACGCGCAGGGGTTTCAGGCCCACGCTCCGCAGCAGTTCCAGCGCCCGCCCGAGCAGCACGGGATCGGTGCCCGGATGCGGCACCACCTCGATCAGCGGCAGCAGGTACACGGGGTTGAAGGGGTGGGCCACCACGATCTGCCCGGGGTTGCTCGCGCCCTCGGCAAGCTCGGAGGGCTTGTAACCCGAGGTGGAGGAACCGATCACCGCATCGGGCCTGGCGGAGGCCTGGATCTCGCGGATCACGCGGTGCTTGATGTCGAGGCGCTCCGGCACGGACTCCTGGATCCAGTCGGCACCGGCAACGGTCTCGGC
>CAJADV010000532.1 GCA_903938575.1 uncultured Gammaproteobacteria bacterium | reverse complement strand
GCTTGCGGCGAGTCGTGCCGCGGCCGCGGTCGGCATATCACCGGCGGTGCTGCATGCGGAGCCCGGCGTGCTGGTACTCGATTTCATCCACGGCCAGACGCTGCGCCCGGAGGATGTCCGCGATGCCGCACGCCTGCCGCGCATCGCCGCACTGCTGCGACGCGTGCACACCGAGGTGGTGTCGCACTTGCGCGGGCCAGTGCTTGCGTTCTGGGTCTTCCAGGTGCTGCGCGACTACGCCATCGAACTGCAGCAGCAGCGCAGCCCGCACGCGCCCGTGCTGACCACCCTGCTCGCGCGGGGCGAGCAACTCGAGCGCGACGTGGGGCCGGTGGACATCGTCTTCTCCCACAACGACCTGCTGGCCGCCAACCTGATCGACGACGGCACGCGGCTGTGGCTGATCGACTGGGACTACGCGGGCTTCAACAGCCCGCTCTTCGACCTCGGTGGCGTAGCCTCCAACAACGATCTCGACGCGACACAGACGCAGAGCCTGCTCGAGGCCTACTACGGCACCGTGGACACCACGCTGCTGCGTCGCTTCTCCGCCATGCGCTGCGCCTCGCTGATCCGCGAGACGCTGTGGAGCATGGTCTCGGAGATTCACTCCACGCTGGATTTCGATTACGCCGCCTACACCGCCACCAACCTGCAGCGCGCCGAGTCCGCCTGGCAGGGCCATCGCAGGGATTACGGCTGAGACCATGAGCGCACTACCCGACAGCGCCGAGATCGTGATCATCGGTGGCGGCATCATCGGCTGCAGCGTGGCCTATCACCTCGCCAAACTGGGCAAGAAGGATGTGCTGCTGATCGAGCGGGACCGTCTCACCAGCGGCTCCACCTGGCACGCCGCAGGCCTCGTGGGGCAACTGCGGACCTCGGCCAATATCACGCAACTGCTGAAGTACAGCGTGGAACTCTACGAGCGCCTCGAGGCCGAGACAGGGCTCGCCACCGGCTGGAAGCGCAACGGCGGGCTACGCCTCGCCTGCAACGCCGCGCGCCTCACCGAGATACGCCGCCAGGCCACCACCGCGCACAGCTTCGGCCTCGAGATGCATCTCCTGACACCCACCGAGGCGCGCGATCTCTGGCCCGTGATGGACATCGCCGACCTCGTGGGCGCGGCTTTCCTGCCGACCGATGGCCAGGCAAATCCCGCGGATATCGCGATGGCCCTGGCCCGCGGCGCACGCACGGGCGGGGTGCGGATCATCGAGCAGTGCGCCGTTACGGCGGTGCTGCAGGAACGCGGGCGCGTGACCGGGCTCAGGACCTCGCTGGGCGACATCAAAGCAGAGGTAGTGGTGAACTGCGCCGGACAGTGGGCACGGCAGGTGGGCGCGCTCGCGGGCGTGTGCGTACCGCTGGTCTCGATGCAGCACCAGTACATCGTGACCGATGTCATTCCCGGCGTGCCGCGCAATCTCCCGACGCTGCGCGACCCGGACCGCCTCACCTACTTCAAGGAAGAGCTGGGCGGGCTCGTCATGGGCGGCTACGAGCCCAACCCCAAATCCTGGGCCGATGGCGGCGTGCCGGAGGACTTCACCTTCCGTCTGCTCGACGAGGATTGGGATCATTTCGAACCGCTGATGCAGCAGGCGCTCGCACGCGTGCCCGCACTGGCCGAGGCGGGCGTCAAGCAGATGGTGAACGGACCAGAATCCTTTACACCCGACGGGAATTTCATCCTCGGCGAGGCACCCGAGCTGCGGCGCTTCTACGTGGGCGCGGGCTTCAACGCCTTCGGCATCGCCTCGGCGGGCGGCGCCGG
>CAJADV010000531.1 GCA_903938575.1 uncultured Gammaproteobacteria bacterium | reverse complement strand
GATGCCGAGCGGTTCGAGGTTGCGCTGCGACGCGAGCGTGGCGTCCATCACCACGCAGGCTGCCGCGCCGTCCGAGAGCTGTGAGGCGTTGCCCGCCGTGATGGTGCCACCCTCGATCACGGGGTTCAGCTTCTGCAGGTCTGAGAGCACGGTGCCCGGGCGGTTGCCTTCGTCCCGGCCCAGCGTGACCTCCTCGTACGTGGTGGTCTTGGTGGCCTTGTCGAAAACGGATCGGGTTGCCGTGATGGCTACGATCTCGCGGTCGAAGCGCCCCGCAGCCTGTGCGGCTGCCGTGCGTGTCTGCGACTCCAGCGCGTAGGCATCCATCTGCTCGCGCGTCACAGCGTACTTTGCGGCCACGAACTCGGCGGTCTGGAGCATTGGCATGTAGGCGTGCTGATGCTGCGCCACCACGGCGGGATCCGCCTCGCGTGCGGCCCAGTCGAAGTAGGGGCCTTGCACGGCCGAGATATTGTCCTGGCCGCCCGCCACGCACACGGAAAAACCATCGACCATGATCTGCTTGGCAGCGATGGAAATGGCCATCAACCCGGAGGAGCACTGGCGGTCGATGGTCTGGGCCGAGGCCGTGACCGGCAGTCCTGCTGCCAGTGCTGCGAGCCGCGCGACATTCATGCTCGCGGTGCCCGCGTTAAGCACCGAGCCGATCACCACGTCCTCGACCTCGGCGCCCTCGATGCCGGCGCGTGCGACCGCGTGCGAGATGGCATGGGCCATCATGCTGGGCGACTTGATGTTGTTAAGTGCGCCCTTGAAGGCCCTGCCGATCGGTGTGCGCGCGGCGGAAACGATGACGGCTTCTTTCATGATGTGCTCCTGTGGAATTGAAGGGGATAGATGCGGGGTGAGCGCTCAGGCGCGCAGCACCCGGTTGCGCAGTACGCCGATGCGCTCGACGTCCAGTTCGACCACATCGCCGTGTTGCAGGTAGCGGTTCTGCTCGAGCCCGCAGCCGGTGCCCACCGTGCCTGAGCCGAGCACCTCGCCGGGGTGTAGTGTTTCGGCGCGGCTGATGTGCGCAATGACCTGCTCGAAGCGATGGTGCATGGCGGCAGTGCTGCCACGCGACCACTCCTCGCCGTTCACGCGGGCGAGCATCGTGAGGGAGTAGGGGTCGCCGATCTCGTCTGCGGTGACGATGCAGGGGCCGAGTGCGTTGGCGTTGTCGAAATCCTTGCCCTTGCCCGGGCCGAGCCTGCCGGCCATGGCGCGGAACTGCTCGTCGCGGGCGCTGAAATCGTTGAACACCGTGTAACCGAAGACATGCGACAGGGCGTTCTCCGCTTTGATGTCCCTGCCGCCGATGCCGATCACCGCAGCGAATTCGAGTTCGAAGTCCATGACCTCGGAGTAGGCCGGCCACAGCACGTCGGTGTCGGGACCGCAGACGGCGAAGCGGCTGCAGTTGTAGTACATGGGGCTCTGGTACCACGCCGGGGGTATGGCGTAGGCACCGCTGTGATCGAGTTCGCGGCGCGTCTCCTCAGGGTTGTCGGCGCGCGCCACGATCAGTTCTTTCGCGGCCGCGAAGGCGTTCAGCAGGTGCTGTTCGAAGCACAGGAAATCACGCAGCTGCACCGGCTGCGGCAGGGGGGCGCGCAGTTGGCAGTTCGCGCTGGGAAAAATCGATCCCTCATCCGGGTGCAGGAGCAGTTCGCGGGCCCGGTCCCAGGCGCGGGGCCCGGCGCTTATCAGTGATTGCATGCTGGAGAAGGCGCCCGGCTTGTCGCCCTTCGCCGCTGCAGCGCGTGCGAGATCCACGATCAGGCGGTCGTCGTCGATCCAGGCGCCGGCGAATTCGCGCCCGGCGTGAATGGCGGTGACGAGTCTCATGGAGATGGTTTCCTCGCTGAAAAGCAGCCTCCTTCAAATGGTCAACTAAGCTGTTGACGTGTGTCAACGGCTATGTTGGAATTCCAGCGAATGCCGAGACCCGGGCCCGCAGCCATTACCCGACCTTCAGGAAAAAACACGTGCAACTCGAAACGCTCATCTACGAAAAGCAGGACCGTATCGCCACTGTCACGCTGAACCGGCCGCACAAGGGCAACGCCCTGTCCCGCCAGTTGCGTGACGAACTCGATCTGGTGATGGATGACCTCGATGTCGATGACGACACGCGTGTCCTGCTGATCAAGGCGAATGGCGACCATTTCAGCACCGGCTATGACCTGAACGAGTTCTCCTACCTGTGGGATGCCGACAGCGCCATCAACGAGGTGCAGCGGCGTCCGCACCGCCGCTCGCCGGTCTGGTCGCGGCGCGAGTTCCATCTTTCGCGCGAGCGCTGGATGCGGCTGTTCCGCCTGCGCCAGGCCACCGTCGCGGCAGTCCACGGTCATTGCGTGGCTGGTGGCCTCGATCTGATAGGCGTCTGCGACATCGTGTTCTGCGCCGATGACGCTCGCCTCGGTCAGCCGGAAGCCCGTGCCATGGGCGAGATCCACACCTTCGGGCTGTGGCCTGTGCACCTCGGGATGCGCAAGACCAAGGAGTGGTTGCTGACCGGCGACAACATGACGGGCGCCGAGGCCGCCGAGCAGGGGCTGGTGAATCGCGCCGTCCCCCGCGCCGAGGTCGAGGCAGTGGCACGCGCTTATGCCGAGCGGGTTTCCCATGTACCGCTGGATGCCATCTACTCGCACAAGGAAGTCACCAACCGCTGGTTCGAGACCATGGGAATCGTTGCGGCGATGGCGGCTGCAAATGACCTCGACGCCATGGGTATCGCGGGCCCGGGCATGGATGACTTCACTGCCGTATGGCGCGAGGGCGGCGTGCGCCCCGCGGTGCGCATGCGCGACAAGCCTTTCAGCGAGCACCGGACCTACTGGGAGGCCTACCAGGCCTCGCGCGCGAAGAAGCCTCAGGGCGGCCTCTGAACGGCGCTATCGCGATGAGTCGGGGCATGCGGACAGTGTCAGCGCGCCAGCAGT
>CAJADV010000530.1 GCA_903938575.1 uncultured Gammaproteobacteria bacterium | reverse complement strand
GCCCTGCTCGAGCGCGCGGCGCCCGCGGGTTATCTCGAGGAGTGGCACGAGCGCATCGCCACACCGCGCAGTGTCGAGGAGCGCGGCGCCAGGCTATCGCTCATCATTTTCCGTCTTGGCGCGGAGTGGTATGCACTGCCCGCCGCGCGGGTGCGCGAGGTACTGGATCCGCTGCAGCCGCACCGGGTGCCGCATCGCAATCACCCGGCGTTCCGGGGGCTGGTGAACGTGCGCAGCGAGCTCCTGCCCTGCGTCGACCTGCAGCGCCTGATCGGCGCCGGCGAGGCGCCCGCCGATGCGGCCCGCGCCTGGTCCCGCACCCTTGTACTCGAGCGCGACGGGGCGGCCTGGTGTTTCGAAACCGCCGAAATCGAGCGCATCGAGCAGGTGCCGGAGTCGGCTCTGGTAGTTCCCCCCGTCTCGCTGGAGCTGGCGAAGCCCGCCTTCACGGCGCGCCTCTTCGCGGGACCGCGCGGCGACACCGGTCTGCTCGATGACGAACTGCTCTTCCATGCCCTGAGGGAGCTCTGCCGGTGAGCACGGACGACTTCGACACCACCATGCTCGAGCTCTTCCGCGAAGAGGCGGATACGCAGCTCGGCGCACTCGCAGAGGCGCTGGTGGCGTTGGAAACCGCCGCCGAACCACGCGCCCTGCTTGATGACCTGATGCGCGCCGCGCACTCCATGAAGGGCGCTGCACGCATCGTCGGACTGGATCCCGTGGTCAAGCTGGCGCACTCGGCCGAGGACATCTTCGTTGCCGCGCTGCGCGGCGAACTGCAGATCGGGGCGGGCGCCGTGGATGTGCTGCTCACCACCTCCGATCTGATCGGGGCCATCGCGCGCGGCGAAGGCGAGCCGCTGGGGGCCCGCGGTGCCGAGATCACTGCTTTGCTGGAGCAGCTCGCCGCCGTGCGGCGCGGCGAATCGCCGGCCAGCGGGCAGATGCCAAAGGCGGCCGGAGAGGCATCCGTGTCCGCGGCATCGGAGCCGCCCGCAACCGCGATCGCCATGCCACCCGCACCCGAGGCCGTCGCGGAAACCGCTCCGTCCGTGGTCGAGCCGCAGGGGCCGGCCGCAGAAGGAGGGCCGGCCGAGGCAGGGGCACAGGTCGAAGCACCGGCCGGCGGCTCCACCCGCGTGGGCGCTACCAACTCGGTGCGCATGAGCACCGAAACCCTCGCTCGCCTCACCGCGCTCGGCGCCGAGGCCTTCGTGGAGGGAGCCCGCATCGAGCAGATCGTCGACGACGCGCCGCAACTGCGCGAGCGCCAGCGTGTGCTCCAGGACACCCTGGAGAGGATGCGACGCGAGCTGCGCAGCGATGCCGATACAGCGCGCTTCACCGACACGCTCGAAGAAGCCATCGTCCAGATGGACGCCTGCAAGAACCTCCTGGGCGAGCGCGAGGCACGCATCGAGCAGTACGCCCGGCGCGCGGTCAGCCTGGCGAGTCGCCTCTCGCGCGAGACCCTGGCGAGCCGGATGCTGCCCTTCGGCTCGATCCTGCGCGGCTACCCGCGGCTGGTGCGCGATCTGGCTCGCGAACTGGGCAAGCGCTGCCGGCTGGAACTGAAAGGCGAGCACACCCAGATCGACCGTGAAATCCTCGATCGCCTCGACACCGCGCTCAACCACATCGTCCGCAATGCACTTGACCACGGGCTGGAGGATCCGCAGCAGCGGGAATCTGTGGGCAAGATCCCCGAGGGCCGGCTCGCCATCGAGGCACACCACCGTGCCGGCAGATTGCATGTGACGGTGCAGGACGATGGCCGCGGAATAAATGCGGAGAAGCTCCGCGAGGCTGTAGTGACACGCGGACTCGAAAACGCGCAGAACGCCGCCGCGCTGTCGGCTGATGAACTGCACGAGTTCCTGTTCCTGCCGGGTTTCTCGACTGCAGCGCGATTGACCGAAATCTCGGGACGCGGCGTAGGCCTGGATGCCGTGCGCACCATGGTGCAGGAGGCCGGCGGCAGCATCACTCTGACCAGCACGCCTGGCAAGGGAACCCGCTTCGACCTCGAGCTGCCCGTCACGCGCTCGGTGGCGCGGGTACTTCTGGTGCGCATCGCGGGAGACGCCTACGCACTGCCGATCGCACGCATCGAGCGGGCGCTGGTGGTGGGACACGATGGCCTGAAGAGCCTCGAGGGACGCAGCTATTTCGAGTCCGCCGGCGAACGCGTGGCGCTGGTGCCCGCCGCCGAGATCCTCGACCTCGGCGAAGCGCAGTGGAACCCGGAGTCACTGCGCGTGGTGGTGTTGCGTGAAGGTAGCCGCTGCTATGGTCTGGTGGTCGACGCCTTCACAGGAGAGCGCGAATTGCTGGTGCGCCCGGTCGATCCGCGCTTCGGCGAGATCCCGGACGTGGCTGCACTCTCTACCGACGAGAACGGCGCCATCGTGGTGATCCTGGATGTCGATCAACTGCTGCGCTCGATGGACGGGCTGATCACGGGGGGCCGGCTGCAGCGCCGCGGCAATGCCGGTGGCGCCGGGGAGCGTACGTCCAAGCGCATCCTGGTGGTCGATGACTCGCTCACGGTGCGCCAGGCAGAGCGCCAGCTGCTGGAAAACCGCGGCTACAGCGTGGATGTGGCGGTTGACGGGCTGGAGGGCTGGAGCGCGGTGCGCCTCGCCGACTACGACCTCGTGGTGACCGATGTGGACATGCCACGCATGAACGGCATCGAGCTGGTGCGCAAGATCCGCCAGGAAGGCCGCAACCGCGAAATACCCATCGTCATCGTCTCCTACAAGGATCGCGAGGAAGACCGCCTGCGGGGCCTCGAGGCCGGCGCCAACCATTACCTTGCCAAGGGCGGTTTCCGCGACACCGCCCTGATCGAGGTGGTGCAGGATCTGATCGGCGGACCGGAGCGCGAGCCGTGAGCCTGCGCGTGGGCATCGTGAACGATATGCGGCTGGCCGCCGAGGTGTTGCGCCATGCCGTGACCGCGGACCCAGGACTCGCGGTGGCCTGGATCGCCACCAACGGCAGCGAGGCCGTCGCGCGCTGTGCCGAGAACCTACCCGATGTCGTGCTGATGGATCTCGTCATGCCGGTGCTGAACGGCGTCGAAGCAACACGCCGCATCATGCGCGAGACGCCCTGCCCGATCCTGATCGTCACATCCACAATCGATGGCCACCTCGACATGGTCTACGAGGCGATGGGCTGCGGCGCGCTGGACGTAGTCACCACGCCAGTGGTGGGCGACAGCCGCGCCTCCGACGATGGCTCGATGCTGCGGCGCAAGATCCACGCCCTTTGCAGTACGGGCCCGGCGGGGCGTCGCTCGACGCCGGCCGCGGCGCCGGCAAACGGCAGCGCACAACAGCGCACCGGAGCCGGGCTGCCGCCCCTGCTCGCCGTGGGTGCCTCTACCGGTGGGCCCGCAGCGCTGGCGTCCATACTCGCCGCGCTGCCTGCAGACTTCCCCGCAGCAGTGGTGATCGCGCAACACATCGATGCCGCCTTCGTGGGCGGACTGGCCGATTGGCTCGGCACCCGCAGCAAGCTGCCTGTGACACTGGCGCGGGCCGGGGACCGGCTGCGTCTCGGGCACGTGCTGGTGGCGGACTCATCCGCCCACCTGGTGCTGCGACATGGCGGCGTGCTCGATTACAGCACCGAGCCGCGCGAGTCCTTCCACCATCCCTCGATCGATACATTCTTCGACAGTGCCGCACGCAACGCGCCCCCCGGGAGCATCGCGATTCTGCTGACAGGCATGGGCCGTGACGGCGCCGAGGGCTTGCTGGCAATGCGCCGGGCCGGCTTCCGCACGATCGCGCAGGACGCCGCCAGCTCGGTGGTGTACGGTATGCCCCGCGCCGCAGCCGAACTGGATGCGGCCATGACGGTGGCCCCGCTCGAGACCATCCCGGCGCTTCTCCAGCAGGCATTCACCAAAGGTGTAAGCACATGATTGATACCCCCCAGGGCGTCGCTGCCAGCCATGCCATCCGGGTGCTGCTGATCGATGACCAGCGCATGGTGGGCGAGGCCGTTCGTCGCATGCTGCTGGACGAGCCCGGGCTTGTCTTCGAGTACTGCCAGAAGCCCGAGGACGCTGTGGCTACCGCCGAGCGCTTCGGGCCCACCGTGATCCTGCAGGATCTGGTGATGCCCGCTATCGACGGGCTCACGCTGGTCGACCGCTACCGCGCCAATCCACAGTTGCGCGAGGTGCCCACCATCGTGCTCTCGAGTCAGGAGGAGCCACTGGTGAAGGCCGAAGCCTTCGCGCGTGGCGCCAACGACTACCTGGTGAAGCTCCCCGATCGCATCGAGTTGCTGGCGCGTATCCGTCACCACTCCAAGGGCTACATCCACCTGCTAGAGCGCAACGAGGCCTTCGCGGCGCTCGCCGAGAGCCAGCGCGCGCTGGCAGCGGAGCTTGCCGAGGCCGCCGAATACGTGCGCTCGCTGCTGCCCGCCCCGATGAGCGGTCCGCTCGCGGTGCGCTGGGACTTCGAGTCCTGCTCCTCCGTGGGCGGGGATTCCTTCGGTTACCACTGGATCGACGACGACCACTTCGCCGCGTACCTGCTTGATGTCTGCGGTCACGGCGTGGGCGCCGCTCTGCTGTCGGTGTCGGCGATGAACACGCTCTCCGGTCGGACCCTGCGCAATGTGGATTTCCGCGACCCCGACACGGTGCTGGCGCGCCTGAACGAAGTGTTCGCGATGGAGCGCCACAACAACATGTACTTCACGATCTGGTACGGCGTGTATCACCGCGGCACGCGGAAACTCCGCTACGCCACCGCCGGCCATCCGCCCTCGCTGCTCTATACGGCCTCCGGTGACGGCGAGGCCGAGCGCCTCATCACACCCGCACTGCCTATCGGCTTCGTGCCGGACGTGGACTACACGGTGGCAGAAACGCATATCCCGGCGGGCAGCAGACTCTACCTGCTGAGCGATGGCGTCTACGAAGTGCAGCTGCCCAGTGGCGAAGAGATGCGCTTCGACGACTTCGTGCCGCTGCTGCAGGCGCCACCGCCGGCAGGTCCCGAGGGTCTGCGCGGCATCCGCGCGGCCGTTGCCGCGCTGCAAGGACGCGAGCGCTTCGACGATGATTTCTCGCTGGTCGAGATCGTGTTCGCCTGAGCCTGCCGCCATATTGCGCAGCCGCGCATTCCAGTGCCATATTTCCGAGTCGAAGCATTTACTCCGGAGCCCCCGAATGACCGAGCCTCGCAAGGTATTCACGGCCGCTGACGCGCGCGCGATCGTCGAGGCACGGGGCCTCAGCCACGTGAAGGTAGGCGCCTTTGACATCGACGGTATCCTGCGCGGCAAGTACATGTCGGCCGCGAAATTTCTCTCCTCGCTCGAGTCCGGCTTCGGCTTCTGCGACGTGGTGCTCGGCTGGGACAGCAAGGACCAACTCTACGACAACGTGCAACTCACGGGCTGGCACACGGGCTACCCGGACACCGAGGCGCGCATCGTGCCCGAGTCCTGCCGCGCGCTGCCCTGGGAAGACCCGGTGCTGTTCTTTCTGGCGGAATTCGCAGGCCCGGCCGCCGCCGTATGCCCGCGCACGCTGTTGCGTCGCGTGCTGGACCGCGCCGCCGGTATGGACTACGAGGTCTTCTCCGGCTTCGAGTACGAATTCTTCGTCTTCGAGGAAACCCCCGATTCCGTCCGCGAAAAACACTACAAGAACTTGAAGCCCATCGCGCCGGATATGTTCGGCTACTCGGTGATCCGCAACAGCGTGTGGAGCGACCTCTACCGGGATCTGCTCGACAACTGCGAAGCGATGGACATCCCGATCGAAGGCCTGCACGAAGAAACGGGGCCGGGCGTCCTGGAAGCCGCAATCGCCGTGGACACCGGCCTTGCTGCCGCCGACAAGGCCGCACTCTTCAAGACCTTCGCCAAGGTGATCGCACAACGCCGGGGCCTGATGGCCACATTCATGGCCAAGTGGTCCAAGGACTATCCCGGGCAGAGCGGGCATATCCACATATCGCTGCGCGACGCCGCGGGCAAACCGGTTTTCCATGACGCCGACAAAGCGCACGGCATGAGCGACGCCATGCGCTGGTTCGTGGGCGGGCAGCAGAAACTGATGCCCGAACTGCTCGCGATGATCTCGCCCACCGTGAATTCCTACACCCGCCTCATCCCCGGGTTCTGGGCGCCCACCGATGCCACCTGGTCGGTGGACAACCGCACCTGCGCGCTGCGCGTGATCGGCGGCAGCGCCAAGGCACAACGCGTGGAATATCGGGTGGCGGCCGCTGATGCCAACCCCTATCTCGCGCTCGCAGCAGCCGTGGCCTCGGGCCTGTGGGGTATCGAGAACCGCATCGAGCCCACCGCACCCGTCAAAGGCAACAGCTACGCCGCGAAGCACCCCAAGCGCCTCGCGCTGCCGCGCTCGCTGTCGGAGTCGGCACAGCGCCTGCGCGCCTGCGACATGGCAAAAGACTGGTTCGGCGCAACCTTCGTGGAGCACTTCGCCGCGTCCCGTGAATGGGAGGAGCGCGAGTACCGTCGTCACATCAGCGACTGGGAGCTCGCACGCTACTTCGAGATCATCTGAGATTGCGAACCTGACGCGGCATATCTCCAGTCGCCGGCGGCGCTCGCGACTCAGATCCTTGAGGATGTAGACCAGTCCATGCCGCTCATGCAGGCCGAGGTCTTCCCCGCGAACACGCGCACTGCTTCAGCACACGGTGCGAATCCACTCCTTTGCCGCCTCGAGGTCAGGGAGAACGTCCGCCGGATAGGATGTGTACGGTGGAGAGACGAATATCCGCACCATCGCCAGCACCGCAGGATCAGAGGCGATCACTGCCACCTTGATCGAGGCATTGGAATTCAGGGCACCGAGGGAATGAGCGGCCACGGACTTGATGCTGACCCTCGACACATCGCCACCGGTTACGTCGAGGGTGTCGAGCACGCTGTAGGCCAAGGCGTCGAAATGCGGATCGCTCTGCACGGTGAAAATGGACTCAAGGAATTCGGCTGCCGTCACGACGCCGCTGTAGCGAAGGCAGACACCCCGTTCTTCCCAGATGATCTCTACAGGCATGAATCACACCGCGCTGGGTATTCAGAACTAGCGATTCGGAGAGTACTGGTGCCGGCATTGAATGCCAAGCACTGCGAGAGCCTCTGCGCCGACTATGCGCGCCACGTGGAATTCCATTCCTCGGCATATGGCACTCCCGGCATAGCGCGCCCGGTTTTCAGGCTTGCACGGCGCCACGAAAATCTCGCTGCACGGCGCAAATCGCGCTCATGAATTCGGTCACGGTGACGCGACGGTGATAGCTGCGGCGCACACCTTGTGCTTCACGGATGATTTCGTCGGGTATCGATGGCGGGATGGGCGGAGAGCCCGATGGGCGACTAGAATGCGCCCGACGGCCCTGCGGCCGCCCCACCCGCGGAACGCAACCATGTCAGAACCAGATGCCCTTGTCTCCCAGGTGCAGGACCTCGAGTCCCGGCTCGCCTGGCAGGACGAGACTATCGACCAACTCAATGCGATCGTGCGCGGCCATTGGGACCTGATCGATCGCCTCGAGCAGCGGCTGATCGCGCTCGAGGATCGACTACAGGAACTCGAGGCGGCCGATGGTGGTCCGCCGTTGACGCCGCCTCCGCACTACTGAGCCTTGACCCAGAAATTCGTCACGGACCTCGCAACGGGGATAGCGTCGCTGCCGGCTCTCAGTCATCGCTCTTGCAGCGCACCACCAGAATGAAATCCGCATCGGGATCCCGCAGCATCCGCACGCCTGCCGGACGCACCTCGTCGAACCCGGCAGAGCCGCAGAGATCGCCCGCCCGCTTGGCGCAGGCGAGATCGTCGTCGCCGCAATTGATGCTGTAACCCTCGGTGCCGTCCTGAAGGTACAGGGTCTCCACATGCGGACGATGCGCCCGGTATGCGGTGCAGCCTCCAAGCAGGACCAGCGAAAGCGGCAACAGCCATCTGCGGGGCATCGGGTGCATCCTTTCAACATGAGGAACAATCGGCATTCAAGCACGCAGGCCACGGCTGTTCAATGCAACAGAGCGGCTAGACTAGCAGTCAGGAGGACTCACTATGCGCCACAGGCTGTTTGCTTTCTCATTGCTTGCGACCGGAACCTTCGCTCTCCCCGCGGCAATCGCGGCGGACGCTCCGCTGGCTCGCCTGCCCTACACGCCAAGCCTGGACCGCAGAGCCATGGACACGGCAGCCGCACCCTGCGAGGACTTCTACCAGTACGTCTGTGGCGGCTGGATGCAACGCAACCCGATCCCCGCAGACCAGGCGAGTTGGAGCGTCTACGGCAAACTCGCCACCGAGAACCAGCGCTTCCTGTGGGGCTTGCTGGAACAGGCGAGCCAACCAACCGCCACTCGCAGCACAGCGGAAGGCAAAATCGGCGACTATTTTTCCGCCTGCATGAACGAGTCGGCGATCGAGCAGGCCGGCGCAGATCCTCTTGCGCCCGAACTCGCCGCGATCGACGCCCTCCGATCGCCGGCGGATCTCGCCCGTTATCTGGGGCGTACGCATCCGGGCATTCCGGGAGATGGCCTCGTATTCGGTTTCGGATCGAACATGGACTTCGAGGACTCGAGCCGCGTGATCGCCTTTGCCGGCGCCGGCGGGCTCGGACTGCCGGAGCGCGATTACTACACCCGG
>CAJADV010000529.1 GCA_903938575.1 uncultured Gammaproteobacteria bacterium | reverse complement strand
TTCATGGGCCCGCGTCGTGTCACCGTCGTCCTGTTCGCGGCTCTTGTCCTGAGTGGCGCGACCCTCTCCCGGGCGGCGGTATCGTCCATCGCCGCCGCGCGGGCCTTGCCGGCCGATAGCGTTGTCAGCATCCGCGGCACGGTCACGGTGCCGGCGGGCTCTTTCGCCTCATCCACCTTCGACCAGGGCTTCGGGCTGCAGGATGCCACCGGAGGCATCTACATCAAGATGGAAAACAACGCCGGGCTGACCGCGGGTCGGCATGTGCGCGTGACAGGGACCCTTGGTGACGACGGTTATGGCCTCATGGTGCTGCGGATCGCGAGCATTGCCGATGTGCGTCGGGTTGCAGGTACGGCCGATCCTGCACCTCTGCCCGCAGTGACCGGTTCGCTCGGCGAGGCCGCCGAGGGGGTCTTGCTTGATGTAAGCGGCACCGTGACTCGGGGCCCCACCAACGACATGCCCTACGGCTACAGTGTGTTCATCGATGATGGCTCCGGTGAGACACAGGTGTGGATCTCTGCATCCACCGGGATAAACCCCTTCCGGATCCCTTTCATGAAAGTCGACAGCTGCATTCGTGTGATCGGCTTTGGCGGTCAGTACGACACCCAGTACGAGGTGATGCCGCGGTTCCGCTCTGATATCCGGACAATTCCCTGCAGCTGAATTTGCGCTGCGTTCGCCGCGGCGGTTACTGCAGCCTAAAGATGGTAGGTCTCGGTATTACCATCGACGCCGATCGCCTGTCCGGAAATCATTTTCGCCGCCGGCGAGGCCAAAAATACCGCCATATCGGCGATTTCCTCGGGTTCCACAAAGCGCTTGATTGACTGCCCGGCCACGTACTCGGCCGTGACCTGCTCGGGCGTCAATCCGCGGTGCTCCGCCTCTGCCGCAATCACGCGATCCATGCGGTCGCCCTTGACCGAGCCCGGGCAGATGCAGTTGCAGCGCACCTTGTGTGGCCCGAATTCGATCGCCAGCGATTTGGTCAGCCCCACGATGGCCCATTTCGCTGCGGCATAGGGCGTGCGCATGCCGAAACCGAACTGGCCTGCCATCGAGGAAATGTTGATCACGCTGCCGCTGCCCTGTGCCTTCATCAAGGGTGCTACCCGGCGTATGCAGCGGAAGTGCGAGTCCAGGCTCACGGCGAGGCAGTGACTCCAGTCCTCAGGACTCACGTCCTCCACGAAGGCCGTGGGGCCTTTGGTGCCGGCGTTGTTCACCAGCACATCCACTGCGCCCATATCGGCGATCGCTGCATCCAACCAGGCGTCGATGGCTGCGCCATCGGCCAGGTCCACCCGTGAGGCCGTGGCCTGGGGAAATTCCGCGCTGAAGGCTGCCAGCGCGTTCACATCCACATCGCAGATGTGGACCCTCGCTCCGGTTCGCAGGAAGGCCGCGGCGATGCTCCTGCCTATGCCGCTCGCTGCGGCGGTGATCAATACGCGCTGTTGCATCAGTGATTCCTGTGTCGCTTGAGACTGTGCGCGGTGGTCGCCGTGCACGCTGCGCATGTTAGCGCGGCACGCGGGCCGCGCGCCTCCACCCACGCCATCCGCGTACGCACTTATTCCGAGATGCAGGTTCCTCTGCTTGACTGGACACGTCGGAACCTGATGTGCCACGGAGGTTGTGATGTCCGATTCCGTGCTGAGCCTGAGAGAGAGGCTTTCATTGCCTGAGTCCCCGCGCCAGCCGCGCCGGGAGCGGCGCGAGGCGGCCCTGCGGTCGCGGGTGGATCTCACCGTGTTCCTGAATCCCGATCAGCGCCACGAGTTGCGTGCCATCGAGGGTTTTGGGTGGAGGCTGGCGTTTGTGCGCCGGCCGCTGTTTCAGGAGGTCGTGCCGGTGGTCGAGTCGGCTGATAGCCGGCAACGCTATGTCATGGATGTGCACGGCCACCTGAGGACTCATACGGTCGTGCCAGTCCGCTGAGATTTTCCGCCGCGACCCGCGCGGCGGCCTGCTTTACCTGCGTGAGGCGGGGCGCCTATGCTCCGCCCATGCAATCCCTCAATATCTCGATAGTCGTACTTTATCTGGCCGCCATGCTGGCCTTTGGCTGGTGGGGCAAGTCGCGCACGCGCAACACCAGCGACTATCTGGTCGCCGGTCGGCGGC
>CAJADV010000528.1 GCA_903938575.1 uncultured Gammaproteobacteria bacterium | reverse complement strand
TCAGCCGAGCACACTCGCGTGGCGTAAGTCTGCGCGGCGACTGGTTCTTACCGCGTCTGACCAGAATTTCGGAACCGTCCTTGTAGTAACGGGCCGAAAGTGTGCGGCTGACATTCTCCGGCCCCACCAGGCCGAATCCGAACCCGTTCCCTGCAGCCTTGTGCTTCTCTGCATAACCCTGCAGATAGCTCCACAACTTGGGCGTCAATGTGTACTTTGGGTTTACCTTGCCGGTCACCGGATCGACAAATCTATCTTCGTCGTGATCCGGGGCGACTTCGGATCCATTTTCGGGATGCAGTATTGCTCCCAGCTTCACCGAACCCTTCTCGGGGAGATCGAGGCCATCAAACGAGAAGCCGGTCGCTTCCCTGAAACCGACGATCACGATCCGCTCGCGATGTTGTGGAACGAAATGCGCTCCATCGATCACCCGGTACTGGACGGTGTACCCGAGCTCTTCTGTCAGCACTTTCCGTATCACACTGAAGGTGTGACCCTTGTCGTGTGACTGGAGGTTCTTGACGTTCTCAAGCAAGAAGGCCTTGGGGCGCTTGGCTTCGATAATGCGGGCAACGTCGAAAAACAGGGTGCCTTGGGTCTCATCCAGGAAGCCATGCTTGCGACCCAGCGCATTCTTTTTCGACACGCCCGCAATGGAGAACGGCTGACAGGGGAAGCCTGCGACCAGAACATCATGGTCAGGGATGTCGCGGGCAGTCAGTGTGGTGATGTCGCCATGTATGTCTTCATGCGAGGAGTAATTAGCCTTATAGGTCCGTTGCGCGTAGCCGTCCCACTCGCAAGTCAGAATGCACTCGCCGCCTGCCGCCTCGAATGCCTGCCGCAAACCGCCGATGCCCGCGAACAGGTCGATGAACGAGAACGAACCAGCTGCTGGCCGATGCAGAAAAGGAAGGTAGAGTTGGCGAAGTTGTTCGATACGGTCGTCGGCATTGCGCGGCATAGTGGCGCGGCTGGACCACCGACGCACGTTGCGCTCGCTGCTTCCCAAGTGCCTCGCAACCTTCGCCGCCGGGGCGACCTCTAGCGCGTAGTCGAGGACTTCGTAGAACGGATGCTCTTCCATCGGGAACCTGCCGGCGGGAATTTTCCGGACATTCTGGCAGGGCAATTCCGGACTGTCCATATATACATGTACTAGCCCGATGACTTCCCTCGTGGGCAATTCTGGCCCGGTATTCTGCACCCGGGCGAGTCGGGTCGATTCCGGAGTCTCGGAGGTTGGCTAGACTCCCCGGGCAAGGGTTGAAAAAGGTTCTTTAGCGTGGATGTCGTTGATGCCCGCACACGATCCGGGATGATGTCCGGTATCCGGGGAACCAATACCAGGCCAGAGGTCACCGTCAGGAGCGGCCTTCACCGGGCAGGGTTCCGGTTTCGATTACACGTACGGTCTCTGCCGGGTTCACCGGATATCGTGCTACCGCGCCACAATGCGGTGATCTTTGTAAACGGATGTTTCTGGCACGGGCACGACTGCCATCTGTTCAAGCTTCCAAAAACGCGGCCGGAGTTTTGGAGGAGGAAGCTCGACGGCAACAGGGCTCGGGATCTGATCAAACACAAACAGTGCAGAGAGCTCGGGTGGCGAGTGGCTGTCGTCTGGGAGTGCTCGTTAAAGGGCAGTCAGAGGATGCAGCAGGACTTACTGATCCGGGAACTCGTCGCTTGGATCCAGTCGCAGTCCAAGGAGTGTGTCTTTCCGTAACTGCGGTGGACCGAGCCGCCAGCGATATCGTTCATGGCGTTTGCTTGCTCTGACGTTGGTCGTCTGGCGCACGCTCTCCATTCAGCCAATTCAGGATGGCGCTTCAACATGGCGTGCTGACACCGGACCAGCGCTGGCGGGTGCAAGATCACCCCCGCCACAGATGAAGGCTAAGCCAAGGCCTTCACGATCGACTTGGGGCGCGTCAGGGCATCGAAGCCCAGATCAGACAGCGCCGCCATGCTGTTGCCAGAGTGACCCCATCCGCTCCATGCCACCTCGGCATGCACGTCGTTGCACCAATTGATGAAAACGGTTGCCGATTCCGCAGCATCGATCACCCGCGCCTGCAACTGCGCATCGTTGGTGAATACCGACGTGGTCAATCCGAACAGCGGATGGTTGATGTGTGCCAGAGCATCATCGTCGTCCTTGACGATCATGACCGGGAGAACCGGGCCGAACACCTCCTGCTGCATGACTTTCATCTCAGTAGAGACCCCCGTGATCAGCGTCGGCGCAATGAAGCTGTAGCCATCCTTGCTGATCTGCTTGCCGCCCGTCACGACTGTCGCGCCGGATTCGACGGCATCCGCTACCAGTGCCATCAAGGCCTGAACCGCCTGGGGCCCGCCATACAGTGGTCCCAGTGTGGTGGTCGGGTCCTGGGGCGCGCCCGAGACCTCCCGCTCCATCAGGACACGCGCCTCTGCGAGGAAGGCATCGGCAATTCCTTGGTGCAGGAAAAGACGTTTGGTCGCGCAGCAGGACTGGCCGGAGTTGTGGAGCCGGCCTCCGGAGATCAGCATCTGCGCGGACTTTGCCGGGTCAGCGTCGGCGGCGACGTAGGCGGCATCACTGCCGCCGAGTTCCAGCGACGTCTGCAGGAAGGGTTCGCGCAACTTCCCGTTGGAGGCGCGCTCGCCAAGCAGCCGGGAGAGAGCCATCCCGCCTGCGACCGAGCCCGTGAACACGATGTGGTCAATGGCCGATTCGAGAATCACCCGGTTCGATGTCGGGATATCGATGGACAGTTGCTGGCAGAGACCCGTGATGCCGCCCATGGTGTTGAACGCGTTCTCGAACAATTCCCCCACCGAGGGAGTAGAAGCGTGTTTCAGGACGACGGCGTTGCCTGCAAGCAGTGCGGGCCCGATGCTGTTCAGCGCAGTGAAAAACGGGTAATTCCAGGGCGCGATCGTGTAAATGATGCCCTTCGCTGCGCGCTCGATACGGAATTCGAAGGGCTTGCCATCGGCGGGGATTGATCGCTCGCGCAGGGCATCCTCGGCCAAGGAGGCGATAAGTCGCAGCTTTGCAACGCCCGATCCGATCTCTCCTCTGGCTTGGGCGAGGGGCTTGAACATTTCTGCGGAAATCCGGGCTGCATGGCTCTCGAGGTTTTCCTCGATGTATCCCAGCGCCTCAAGGAACAACGACCGCCGCTCGCTCAGCGGGAGCTGTCGCCAGCGTTCCTGCGCCACTCGGGCATGACTGATCTTGGCATCCGCCGCAGCGAAGGATTCCAGCCGGTAGTCGCGTATCAGGGTTTCGCGGTACGGATCGATGAGTCGATTGGTCTGCGCGGGGGGGGAGGTACTCATCGGGATTCCTCAGGTGCGGCTGCTTCTTCGTGATGAGGGGAGCGTACGAAAACTAGCCCCGCCGCACCAGTGTCGTCGGGGGCGCAGGAGGTGGAGCAGCAGATGGGGGCAGGTCTTAGATTGCGCAGCATGAAGCCAGCGGCTCCTGGCAGACGAGCCGCACCGTCCATCAGCGATCTCGAGGCGTGTACACCGATGAGAGGTAGGAATTGACGGACCGCAGTGAGAGGATTCTTTCACCCAGTTCCGTGTGGGATTGGGATTGGGCGAGATGCCCGAATGCAATTTTGTTTTCTGGCCGAAGGGAGCGTTCCAGCGATGTGAGCACGCTGCGCTCCAGGGACTCGGCGGCCATCAGGCTGCCGCTTTCGTAGAGGTCGATGACTTCAGTGATGCAACGCAGAACATTCATATCTGTAGCGACTTTGTTTTCTTTAGTGTTCGCCGTCGACTTGATTCGACGCCAATCGCGCAACTACACCGGGGATACTAGGCGCCGCTTCGTGAAGGATTCAAGGGCAATCGCGGATTTCTTTCGCGTGAACCCTGTCGGCGGGTAGCCGGTGTCGCGAATGGCCTGCATTTGCCTGCGAGCGGGCATGTTCGCTGTAACGCCTCGCAGCGAAAAGCCCGCTGCGCTATCGTGCAGCCACCCTTCCCGGAGCACCCCGCATGAACCCGGGCATCACGCCGCTACCGCCCGTCGCCACCGAAGAACTCCCGCATGTGGGCGCTGGCCTGCGTTTTCTCGATGCGCCCACGGAGTACCTCGTGGAACTGCGCGCACGCCACGGCGACACCTTTTTTGTAGACCTCTTCGGCTTCCCGCTGTTGTTCAGTTTCTCGCCCCGCGGACTGCAAAGTCTGTATGCCTTGCCTGAGGACGAGGCGAGCTTTGGGCTCGCCACCTTCGACATGATCGGTTTCAAGACGCCCACCGAGGTTTTCGCGGACGTGGATCCGGCGATCTTCCGTGAAGCACTGGCGCCTTCACGCCTGCCCGCGCAGCTGGCCCTGATCGACACGGTGGTGCAGGCGGAGTTGGAGCGCTGGGGCGCTGCGGGCGAGACCGATATCTTCGATGCCATCCGCACGCTGGAGCAGCGCGTGGGCTTCGCGCTGTGGATCGCGCCGGTCGCGGCAGAGGAGCCGTGGTGGCCCGAGCTCAAGCGTCATTTCGACGTGTTGGACCAGGCCGCCGCTTTCGTTGCGCCACAGCAGATACTGGCGACCATTGCCTCGGGCAAAGCCGCTGAGCGTGCCGCACTCGCGTCCATCGCCGAGCTTCTGCCACGCATCCTCGCCGCACACGACGCCAGCCCTGCGCGGGGCACTGCCACGGTGGACATGCTCCGCGCGCGATTCGCGGCTGCGGACGCAGCGCTGGCCGCCCGCCGCGTGCTGCACAACGCAATCAATCTGAACCAGGGTTTCCTCTCCAATCTCTATGCCGCGATCGCGTGGATGAGCGCGGAAGTCCTGCTGCGGCCCGAGGTGCGTGCGCGGTTGGTGGACGAGATCGCTGCAACGCGCGCGGCGCACGGTGAGGTTTTCCGCAGTTCCCCCGAGGCCTTGGGCACGATGGGCTACGCCGCACAGGTGCTGATGGAAAGCGTGCGTGTGGCGCAGCGCTCGCTCACGCTGCGCAAGGTGCTGCGCCCGGTGGAGTTCGATGCGGGCGACGGGGTCTACACCGTGCAGCCCGGCGTCTACATCGCGACCATGCTGTCTGTCACGAACACGCAGACCCCGGAGCTTGCACGCTTCGACCCGATGCACTACAACGGCCGGGAGCTAAGGCCGGAACTGGTGCCGGGCCGCGAGACCGTGAGTACCTTCGGCCACGGCCGTCATGCCTGCCCGGCACAGCGTTTCTCGCTGCACATGGCGCGGATCGTGGTGTCGCGGCTGCTGGAGCGCTTCGAACTCGATCCCTGCTTCGCGGCAATGGACGCCTCGCGCAAGCAGATGGGCGGCGTGTCCCGGCCCGAGGACACGGCACGCGTGGCATACCGCCTGCGCAAGGCCGAGTCCTGACCCCGTGCTTTCCCGTCACGTCTATCCAAAACTGACGATGGTGGTGTGCATGACTTGTTTACCTCAGGGCTGAGGTGCGCAGCGGGGCGGCCCGGGTGATGCCGGACAAGACAGCCCCGGCCGGGTCCATCCGGTGGCATTCCCGCGCGCCTGCCGTTAGCGTAGCGTGCATCGATGGCGCCGCGGCGCCGCGCCGCTCGCGGAACACCAGATGGACGTCCTCCAGACCCGCTTTGCCGAACTTCTCGGCCGCAATCTCGAGGCGTGCGAGCGGAGCACGCTTCCCCGGCTGGACGCCGCCCTCGCGCGCAAACTTCTCGCGCGGCTCGATGCCGTGCCCCTCTTCGCGCATGCCTACACGCACCTGATGAACTTCACGCACGGCGGCTTCCGCCCGGTGGACCTGCTCGACTTCGCCTACCGCCATGAACTCTCCGGCGTGTGCATCCACCTCGCCGATGGTGAGGAGCGGAGCCTGGGGCGCGCCGACGACGCAATGCTGCAATCCGTCGCGACGCATGCCGGACACCTCGGCCTGGCCGTGCATCTGGAAATCAGTTCGACCGCGCGCCCGGAGCTCGAACGCGCGCTCCACGTGGCCCGCGTCATGGGCGTGCGCCATCTGCGGGTCTACTCGCGCTATGAGGGCCTGCTTTCGGTGGTGATGCAGCGCATACGCGAAGACCTGCTGTATCTGGCTGCGCAGGCGGAGCTGCACGATCTCCACATCCACTTCGAGCAGCACGAGGAACTTAAAAGCGCCGAGATCGCCGCGCTGCTGACTGAGATGGCGCACCCGCGGCTCTGGGCGCTCTTTGATTTCGGCAACATGATCAACGCCGCCGAACAGCCGATGGACGCGCTGCGCAAGCTCGCACCGTGGATACGGCAGGCGCACCTGAAGGGCGTTCGCATCGTGCCCGAGGGGCCGGGCAACGGACACATCGGCGTGCTGCAGGGCAGTGAGGAAGACGATCTTCCGGGGCCCCGCATGCTCTTCGAACTATTGATGCTGGGGGAGGGTGAACCGCAGCTCATTGCACTCGCGCTGGAACAGGAGAACCACTACCACGCTCCGATGTTCCGCCATCACGAGGAGCCCACTGATCCCTTCATTCCGTACCGGGAAATGAGCGAGACGGCGCTGCCCGCAGGGATGAGCATGCAGGACATGCTCGAAGGCGAGCCGCGGTGGGCGAATAATCAAGTGCGGGTGGTGCGCGGGATCCTGCAGGAACTGCGCTTTCTTGCCGAATGCGTGCTGCTGCGCGACGGTGACGTCGCCGATGGGACGCGCGCAGCCGGAGCATCCACGCCTTGAGTCCGGAAAAACGCCTGCGCTGGCTGCGCCTGCTGGTGCTGGTGCTCTGCAGCGGTTCGATCTACAAGCTCGGCAATCTGAAAGACGCTTTCTACGTCCCGATGCAGCAGTTCATGCATCTGGGCAACACCGAGATCGGCGTGCTGCTCAGCGTGAGCGCCACGGTCTCCTCGCTGGCCTTCGTGGTGGGAGGCTACCTCGCCGACCGCCTGCCTGCGCGGGTACCCATCACGCTCGGTCTGGTTGCCACGGGTATCGCTGGCATTTACCTCAGCACCTTGCCGCCGTACGCACACATGCTGGTGCTCGCAGGTTTTCTTGCGTTCTGCGCCGATTGTCTGTGCTGGCCCGCGCTGCTGAAAGCGATCCGCGCCACGGGCGATGCGAGCGAACAAGGCCGCATGTTCGGTTTCTTCGAGGGCGGCCGCGGGCTCACAGACACCGTGGTGGCGTTTCTGGCGCTGGGCTTGTTCGTGCTGATGGGCTCTGGCGAGCAGGGTTTTCGCGCCGCCATCCTTTTCTTTTCCGCGATCGACATCGCCGTGGGGCTGGCGAGCTACGTGGTGCTGCGCGAACCCGCAAACGTCGGAGCACCCTCGTACGCGAGAGCGGAAACCGTGGGCCTCGCGGGGCTGCGGCAGGCGCTCGCGATGCCCGCGGTGTGGCTGGTCAGCCTGAACGTGTTCATGGTCTACGTCGTTTACTGCGGGCTGATTTTTTTCGTACCGTACCTGCGCGAGGAGTACGGCATGTCGGTGGGCATGGCGGGCGTCTACGGCATCGTGAACCAGTACGGGCTGAAAATTCTCGGCGGTCCGATCGGTGGTTACCTTGCAGACCGCCGCTTCGGCAGCGCGACACGCTTCATCCGCATTGCTTTCCTCGTGCTGTTGCCGGCGATTCTGCTCGTGCTCGTGTTGCCGCAGGGATCGCAACTGCTGGGCGTGGGCATGGTGGCCACGCTCGCGTTCTCGCTGGTGGTCTTCAGCATGCGCGGCGTGTTCTGGGTGCCGATGCAGGAAGTGCGGGTGCCCGCCGCGATCAGCGGCTCTGCCTTCGGCATCGGCTGTGTGATCGGCTACTCGCCGGGGATGTTCGCTTACGCGGGCTACGGCGCGCTCCTCGACAACGTGCCGGGCGCGGCGGGGTACCGGCTGGTGTTCGGGACCATGCTGCTGCTGTCGGTCGCGGGCTTCGGTGTGGCGACGGTGTTGGCGAGGGTGGTGGAGCGGGAGGCGGCGCGCGCTGAAACGGGATCCCGCTGACGCGCGCGCGTGAGAAACCGCAAACGGGGTCAGGAGGCGAAGCGACCCGGCGGCGCCGGCATCGGCTCCAGCGCAGCCTCGAACGCCCGGGCTATCGCGCGTAGCGTAGCGGTGGGGTCAGGTCTTGCGTTTTGCAACGTGATTCCGCCGGCCCTGGCAGATCGGAAGCCGGTTGATGGCAATGCTCAAAGTTAATACTCAATGCGGCAGGCGCGACATGAAAAATGGAAGACCTGACCCCACCCTTCCCACCCTTCTTTTTTTGACCCCACCCTTTTTTGTGTGATCCGGCTGCGCCAGCAGCAGCGTACGAAAAATGGGAACAGTGAGGGGGCACGCCCTGCATTGCAGTTCAGCCCCCTTCCCGAAGCCCTTGCCCCTTTCCCGAACCATCAAGGAGAAGATCATGAAACTGCGGAAATTAGCAGCGGGTTTGCTTACCGCTGCAGCACTGTCTGTGACGTCCCTGAGCGCAAACGCGACTACCGGGCCGTTCTACTCGTGCATCAAGAAAAACCTGACAGACTTCCCGGGAACCATCGTGGATGCGGCTGTGGCCACACCGGAACTCTCCACGCTGGTGGAACTGGTGACAGCTGCTGGTCTCGCAAATGCGCTTGCCACCGCCCAGGACATCACCGTCTATGCGCCGACGAATGCTGCCTTTGCCAAAGTGGACCCGACCGTGCTGAGCGCCATCGGCGGTAACCCCGCCGTGCTCTCGGCGGTACTCACCTATCATGTGACACCTTCGCTCGAGGATCCGCGGCGCTGGAGCCAGCCCAAGGTTCGGCCGACGCTCCAGGGCCAGCAAGTGTTCATCTTCCATAGTGGACACTACGCACGCGTCAACGGCGCCAAGGTCAACTGCCAGGGCGTTAAGACAACCAACGGCATTGTCTGGCTGATTGACAGCGTTCTCCTGCCGCAGTTCTGAGCCCGGACACCCGGACACCCGGACACCCGGACACCCGGACACCCGGACACCCGGACACCCGG
>CAJADV010000527.1 GCA_903938575.1 uncultured Gammaproteobacteria bacterium | reverse complement strand
GCCACGCGCCAGAACGCCGGGGACAATTGCGCGATCTCGTGGCGGTGCAGCGCAGCCGCCGCGCGGGGCGCGGGGCGCGTGGCCTCGGGCTCCTGCACCAGCACCACGATCACCAGCACCGCGAGCACCGCGGGCAGCACCGCCACCCACAGCACCGCACGCACGTCATCGTCCAGCACACCCATCAGGAGTACGGCACCCACCGGCCCGAGCACCGCGCCCACCGTGTCCAGGGACTGCCGCAGGCCGAAGGCCGCTCCCAGCAGGGCCGGGGGCGTGACGTCGGCGAGCAGCGCATCGCGCGGGGCGCCGCGGATACCCTTGCCGATGCGATCTGCAACGCGGGCAAGCAACACGGCGCCCACCCCCGCAGCGAGCGGAAACAGCGGCTTGGCAAGCGCGGCCAGCCCATAGCCGGCAAGGATCAGGGGCTTGCGCCGCGCCATGCGATCACTCAGCACGCCGGCGAATACACGCATCAGGCTGGCGGTGGCCTCGGCGATGCCCTCGAGCAAACCGAGCATCGCGGCGCTCGCCCCGAGCCCGGCGACCAAATAGAGCGGCAACAGGCTGTGGATCATCTCCGAGGAGGTGTCCATGCACAGACTGACCAGCCCCAAGGCCACGACGGTGCGCGGCAGACCGAGGAACATCAGCACCTCCGTGCGCGCAGGGTTGCGCGGAAGGCCCATGCTAGACTGCCCCGGCCGCCTTTTCACCGTGTTGCCGCGCCATTGCGCGGAGCGCGCACGTCATCGGATCAACGCCGTGCTGAGTTACCGCCACGCCTTTCATGCAGGCAACCACGCCGACGTGCTGAAGCACCTGGTGCTGGTGCACGCACTCGATTACCTCGCCGCCAAGGATGCGCCGCTCTGGTACATCGACACCCACGCAGGCGCCGGGCGCTACGAACTGGGACGCGGCACCGCACGCGGGCACACGGAATATCAGGACGGCATCGGTGCGCTGTGGGAGGCGAAACACCTGCCGCCAGCACTGGCGCGCTACCGCGAGGTGGTGGCCATGTCGAATCCGGGCGGACGGCTGCAGCGCTATCCCGGCTCGCCGTCCATCGCGCGGATGCTGTTGCGCCCGCAAGACCGCATGTGGCTGCATGAACTGCATCCGGCCGACGCCCTGGAGCTCGAGCGCGACAGCCGCAAATCGCCGGTGCCGGCGCGCGTGATCGACAGCGACGGCTTTGCCGGCCTGCGCGCCCTGCTGCCGCCGCAACCGCGCCGGGCGATCGCCATGATCGATCCTTCCTACGAACTCGACAGCGACTATCGCCAGGTGGTCGAGGCGCTGCGCGATGCCGTGCAGCGCTTTGCCAGCGGCGTGTACCTGCTGTGGTATCCGCTGCTGGCGAGCCGCGAATCGCGCCGCCTGCCCGAACGGCTGGAGGCGCTCGGCGCCGCCAAGTGGCTGCACGCCAGACTCGAACTGCGCCCCGTGCAGGCCGCCGGCAGCGGGCTCTGCGGGAGCGGCATGTTCGTGATCAATCCGCCGTGGACACTGCGTGAGGCGCTGGAGGAGTGCCGCGAGCTGCTGCCCGCGCTGCTTGCTCCCGGTGGCGGTGCGCGCCTCGAGATCGACTCGGGCAGCGCCTGATCGCCAAGGCGCTCAGGGCGCGAGCCGCTCGATGCTCCAACCCGCGTCGCTGCGCTCGTAGGCAAAGCGGTCGTGCAGACGGCTGGGGCGACCCTGCCCGAATTCAAAGGCCTCCGGCACCACACGGAACCCGCCCCAGAACGAGGGCAGCGGGATACTGCCGCTGGCGAATTTCTGCTTCATGCGCGCGAACTCCGCCTCGAGCACCTGCCGCGAGGACAAGCGCCGGCTCTGCGCCGAGGACCAGGCCGCGAGCTGGCTGTCGCGCGGGCGTGAGAGGAAATAGCGCAGCGCCTCGGCGCTGGAGACACGCTCCACCGTGCCCGCCACCGTCACCTGCCGCTCGAGGTCAGACCACGGAAAATGCAGGCTGACGCGCGGATTCTGCGCGATGTGCGTGGCCTTGCGGCTCTCGAGATTGGTGTAGAACACGAAGCCCCGCTCGTCGCAGTGCTTCAGCAATACAAAACGCTGCCAGGGGCGGCCATCAGGACCCACCGTGGCGAGCGACATGGCGGTGGGATCACGCAGGCCCGCGGCAATCGCCTGTTGCATCCAGTGCTCGAACTGCACGAAGGGCGAGGCATCGAGGTCCGTGCGCTCCAGGCCCGCGGCCAGATAATCCCGGCGAAAATCCTCCAGATCCATGAGTCAGCGACGCCTCCAACGCGAGTGCTGCGAGCCTAGCAGATACGCCCACGGCCACGCCCTCGATTCATCGGGCTGTAATGAACCGAACTTAGGTTAAGCGGACTTTCACAGGAAAAACGGACCGCATGCAGCAGCCACGCACGATCGAACCGGGGAATCTCTCTGACCGCAAACTCTGGGACTTGCTGCGCTCGCGCGCCGCGGAACTGGACAAGCGCGAGCGCGACGGCGTGATGCGCGAACTGCTGGCGCGCGGGCAGATGCGCCCCGACCGGGATTTCCGCGCACCGCGCTGAGCCGTACCCAGCCGCACATTACTGGCGGAGAGCGCCCGCCTGAAGGGTAGCGCCTCTCACCGCGCCATCGAGAGCGGCAAGTCCTGCACATACGCGAGCTTCAGTTCGCGCGCCGCGAAGCGCAGCCCCTCGGGCAAGCGCTCGATGCGATCCTGATACCGGATGGCCATATCGAGTTTCCATTCCTGCCCCTCGCGCACGTACACGTGCGAGGCGAGGCAGTAGGTCTCGCCGATGAACAGATCCTCGCCCTGCCACTCGCCCGTGTGGTTGCCCACCAGGTGGAACGTGCGGTCGTACTGACGCAGCACCTCCATGCCCTGCAGGATGGCCGGCAGGCCGTCCATCACATAGCCCGGACCGCTGATCCTGCAATGCGGCGCCAGCACGCGGTGAAACTCATCGAAGCGACGGTCGTCGGCGATGCGGGCATAGAGGTGCGCAAGCGGCAGGGTCTGGTCGGGCATGGGGCGGGATCTCGGTGGGTTCGCTGGCAGGGTGCCAGGGCTTCAGTCTATGCGGAGCCACGACCTGCGGGAAAGGCGCGCGCCGCCATGCCGAACCCTCAGACCGGCTCTGCGCCCGCCAGCACCCGCAGTGCAGACGGCGCAGAGGCTGATGCAGGCACACAGATGATCGGCCAGAAGCAGCCCGCGAAGCCCCTGCAGATGAGCCTTCACGAGAAGCAGGTCTGCGGCCGCCGGCGCTGCGCACTCCCCAAGTAAAAATGGCATAGATCAAGGGATTCACTGGAGCGCTTCAAGCCCGCGCTAGAATGGGTCACTCTCTGGAAACCTTGCCATGGAAATCCTGCTGCTCGCCGGGCTCATCCTGTTGAACGGGCTCTTCGCGATGTCCGAGATCTCGCTGGTCACCGCGCGCAAGACGCGGATGCAGCGCCACATCGACGACGGCGACCGCGGCGCCGCGGCCGCAGTGGCGCTCGGCCAGAACCCCAACCGCTTTCTCTCGACCATCCAGATCGGCATCACGCTGATCGGCGTGCTGAACGGCATCGTGGGCGAGGCGGCGCTCGCCGAGCCGCTCTCGCACTGGCTGGAAGGGATGCACGTTCCGACTGCCTATGCGCGTTACCTCGCCACCGGCCTGGTGGTGCTGGCCGTCACCTACTTCACCATCGTCATCGGGGAACTCGTTCCCAAGCGCATCGGCCAGACCCATCCGGAACGGCTCGCCCGCCTGGTGGCACGGCCCATCGAATGGATGGCGCTGCTCACCAAACCCTTTGTCTGGCTGCTCACGGTGTCGACGCAACTGATCCTGCGGCTCCTCGGCGTAAAGGAAACGGGTGTGCTCACCGTGACCGAGGAAGAGATCCATGCGGTCATCGCCGAGGGCACCAGCGCGGGCATCATCGAGACGCAAGAGCACGCGATGGTGCGCAATGTGTTCCGCCTCGATGACCGCCCGATCGCCTCGCTGATGGTGCCGCGCGCGGATGTGGTGTGCCTGGATGCCGAACAGCCCTTCGAGCAGAACCTGGCGCTGGTGGCGACGTCGCGCTACTCGGCGTTCCCGGTGGTGGAAGGCGGGCTGGAAAAACTGCTCGGCGTCGTGGATGCAAGGCAGTGGCTCTCGGGCGCACTGCTCGGCGAGGAACGCAGCCTCACAGCGCACCTGCAGACCGCGCTGTTCATCCCGGAGAGCCTTACCGGCATGGAGTTGCTCGAGCGCTTCCGCAGTTCCTCGTTGCGCATGGCTTTCGTGGTGTCGGAGTACGGCGAAGTCGAGGGCATCGTCACGCTCCACGATCTGGTCGAGGCCATCACCGGCGAGTTCCAGCATCGCGACCCCGACGACCAGCAGGCCGTGCAGCGCGAGGATGGCTCCTGGCTGCTCGACGGCCAGATCCCGCTCCCGGAACTGAAGGACCTGCTCGCGTTGGACGCCGTGCCCGAGGAAGACCGCGGCCGCTACCACACGCTGAGCGGCATGATGCTGCTGCTGCTCGGCAAGATCCCGCACGAGGCCGACGCGGTGAACTGGGAGGACTGGCGCTTCGAGATCGTCGACATGGACGGCAAGCGCATCGACAAAGTGCTGGCATCTACCCTGAACGCCGGCCCCTAGCATTGCCACCATGGCGGATACCGAGCGGCAATCACCGCCACACGAGCCGCGTCCGGCTCAGCCCGGATTCGGCGATGCACTGCGCTTCTGGCTGAAGCTGGGGTTTCTCAGTTTCGGCGGACCCGCGGGGCAGATCGCGCTGATGCACACGGAGCTCGTGGAGCGGCGCCGCTGGATCGGCGAGAAGCGATTT
>CAJADV010000526.1 GCA_903938575.1 uncultured Gammaproteobacteria bacterium | reverse complement strand
GCAGCACGCGGCGGCGGCGGTGCTGGCCGAGCGTGCCGGCTTCGACATGGTCGAGCTCCATTTCGCCCACGGCTACCTGCTCTCGTCGTTCATCAGCCCGCTCACCAATCACCGAACTGATGCCTACGGTGGCGATATCGCGTCACGGATGCGCTTTCCGCTCGACGTGGTGGCGGCGGTGCGTGCCGTATGGCCTGCGCCGCGACCACTCTCGGTGCGCATATCGGCCAGCGACTGGGCCGGGGAAGGGCTGCCCGAGCGCGATCTGGTGACGCTCGCGAAAATGCTGAAAGCAGCCGGCGTGGACATCATCAACGTGTCCACCGGGCAGGTGGTGGAGGACCAGGACCCCGAGTACGGCCGCATGTACCAGGCACCCTTTGCCGACTGCGTGCGTAACGAGGCGGGCGTGCCCACCATCGTGGCCGGCAACATCGTCAGCGCAGATCAATGCAACACCCTGATCGCCGCCGGACGCACCGACATGGTCGCGCTCGCGCGCCCGATCATGGACGATCCGCACTTCGTGCTGGCGGCCGCTGCGCGCTACAACCACCGTGGCCAGTTCTGGCCGCCGCAGTATCTGGCAGGCCGCGGGCAGCTTTTCTCGGAGGCATCCAAGTCCGGCGCCGAGATGCAGGACCTGCGTCTTTCCGCCAAGCCGCCGAAACCTGCGGAGGCGTTGGCGATTGCTGTCGCCCGAGGCGAGTTGAAGGGCTGATTACGCTCGCGGGATAGTGCTGCTTGCATTTGTGTGGAGCGGGCGCGGATCGGGGCGGGGGTGTGCCCGCTCGCTACCGCCGCTTGGCACATCCCTGTGCGGCGGCTACCGAAGTCTCCGCCATCGTTCCCGACGATGTCGGAGACTTAGGCGCGCTCCCGGGCACACCCCCGCCCCGATCCGCGCTCCCGGGCATTTAAGCGAGATTCCTGATCGTCAAATCGATGGCTTTGCGGTGCGGAGTCAATTCCTGCCGGGATGTGCCCCGCGGACGTAGCGAGTGGTGCAACAGCTACCTCGCGACGCGTGCAACCGGCTTCTATCAGCGCCGTTCGATCCGAACCCGCGTTATCCGGCTGACGTCTTCACTCCGGAATCAACGGCTCCCACACCGGCGCCACCAACCTCCGCCGCCCGTCGTGCGACTTGGCAATGCCGGGCTCATCCAGCGCCTCGCGGTCCCAGAGTTCGCAGGTGACTTGCTTGTGCTTCTGGTCGAGGCCTTCGCAGTAATTGCTGTAGCGGCAGAGCCTGATGTCTTTGCCGTGCCCCGAGCGCACCTTGAGGAACCAGTCAGGGTCGGCGAGTGCTTGCCGCGCGAGGCCGATGACATCGGCCTTGTTCTCCTGCAGCAGAGTTTCGGCCTGCTGGAAGTTATGGATACCGCCGCAGACCACCACGGGCGTTGCGAGCCCGTCGGCGCGAATGGCCGCGCGTATTGCCGCGGTAGGCTCGACGTTGCGCAGGAAGGGGCCGCGCGCATCCGAGAGGTACTGCGGCATGCACTCGTAACCGGAGCGACCGGTATAGGGGTAGGCAGCCCAGCCGGGCTTGGGCTGTGCGGCGTCCTCGAATTTTCCGCCGCGCGAGAGCGAGATGAAGTCCATGCCCGCCGCCGCGAAGGCGCGCCCGTAGCCGATGGCGTCCGCGAGCGTGCTGCCGCCCTCGATGCATTCCTCGCTCAGGAACCTGCAGCCGACCAGCGTGTCCGCGCCCACCGCAGCGCGCACGGCGTGGTAGACCTCGAGTGGCAGGCGCATGCGCGCGGCAGGCGAGCCGCCGTAGCCGTCGTCGCGCTCGTTGAGACGCGAGAGAAAGGAGGCCATGGTGTAGGCGTGGGCGTAGTGGAGTTCCACGCCATCGAAACCCGCGTCCCGGGCGCGTGCCGCAGCGGCCGCGAACAACCCTGGCAAAACCGCGGGAAGTTCACGGATGTGTGCGTGCTCCATATCGCCTACGTGTTCACGCTGGCCCATGCGCAGGCTTTCGAGTTCGCGTGGCGGCAGCACGGCGGCGAGTTCAGTGTCATCCATGGCGGCGAGCCGCTCGCGAAGTGCCGCTTCGTGGTCCCGCGTGCCACCCAGCCGCTCGCGCAGGGCATCGTCCACGCGCAGGTGGCGTTCAAAGAACACCGCGCGCTCCGGGCGGCGCCGGATGCGAAGGAAATCGATCAGCTGGATCAGCAGCAGCGTCTCGCCGCCGCTCGCCTCGCGCACCGCCTCCACCACGCGGCGCAGCCCCGGCACGAAACGGTCATGCCCGATTCGCAGCAGCGGTCCGCTTGGCACATCACGAATGCCCGTGGCCTCGAGCACGATCGCACCGGGCCTGCCTTGGGCAAAACGCGCGTACCACTCCACCACATCGTCCGTTACCTCGCCTTCCTCGGTGGCTCGCCACGGCACCATCGCCGGGATCCAGGTGCGCTGCGCGAGCGCATTCGGGCCCATCCGCAGCGGCGTGAAAAGTTTTGAAGCGGCTGCTTCCGACGCCGTCGGCCACGTGTCGCCGACGGCCGTATGGCGGATTCTCTCGGGTGGCTTCCACACGGCAATGACCTGCCTGAATACATGAAAAGAAACTATTTTAGGTTTGAAACAAATAGGCCACAATCACAATCTTGCGCCCCGGTGCTGGTCCGGCCGGCGCGGAGTGGCTAGATTGTCCAGACACCACAGTACCCGGTGATTTTTCATGGCGGAGAGGTCGTTCAGCGAGGAAGTCGAGCTGCTGCGCGCGGGCGCCGGCACGGAACTCCACATGGAGGGCATCCTTGCCGTCACCAAGGCGCTGCTGCAGTCGGGCGTGGCCTACGTGGGCGGCTATCAGGGTGCCCCCATCTCGCACCTGATGGATGTGCT
>CAJADV010000525.1 GCA_903938575.1 uncultured Gammaproteobacteria bacterium | reverse complement strand
GCCCCAGATAGCCACCGCGCCGGGAACGATGCTGTTGATGTAGACCAGACCGGACAGGCACTCGGCCACGGCTTGAACCACCGTACCGGCGAGCGCAGCCGGGGAGGTAGCACCAGCCTGTGCAGCAGAGAGCAACAACACAGGCATGCCACCGCGCGCGGCGACCTCGAGGCAGCGGCAAGCGTCTTCGGCGAACTTCATGGGCGGGACCACGAAGCAATTCGACTGCGAGACGAACGGACGCTCGCGCCAGGCTGCCTCGCCACCGGCGATGAAGTGCAGCATGTCCAGGCACTCTTCGACGTGCGCCGGCTCGACCATGCTGGTGCCGACGTGCTTCGAGGTGCCCGCAAGGCAGGCGTACATGGTGTTGATGTCGAGGTCGCGCGGATCGACCATATCGCGCGCAGTGAGCGTGCGCTGGAAGAAGTGGATGTTGTCGCAGTTGTCGACGATGCGCGCAGCGTCGTAGAGATCGAGCAGCACCGACTCGCGGTAGGTGTTGGTCGCCAGATCAACGGTGTGTACCGCCGCACCCGCGGTGCCGAAATACACCTTGTTATCCCAGGGCTCCATGTCGTGCTTGGGATCGCGGGCATGCAGCACGAAGTGCCGCGCGCAACTCGCCAGCGTGTCCTCGACCAGAGCGCGCGGGATGCAGAGCCGCCCGCGTGAGCTCATGAAGCAGCCCTTTTTGGTCATCGCCTCGACGCAGGTCGGGATGGCGCGCTCAAGACCGACGGTCTCCAGCAGGTCAAGCGCGGCCAGGTGAATGCGCTGCATCTCGCTGTCCGTGAAGGGCTTGTACTGCCCCCCCGACATACCGGGGCGCACGGCTGCCTCGGAGATCGGGATCGGGCGCGAACGCAGGGCCTTGCGGCTCTCGCGTCCACCACGGCGGCGGGAGACTTCTTCGGGTGCATTCATGGGCGTTACCTCACAGGTTTTGACCAGTATAAGCCGTGTTCCCGGGGGTCGCGGAGGCGCGAAAAAGCTAATCTTTTTCGCGCCTCCTGAAAATTGATCAACGGTCCGACGATGCTACTGCACCGTAGCGGCGCCAAAATTGACAAGCCCTGCCACGGTGGCCACCATGCTGGCTCATCGTGTCTGGCGCAGGCCTGCGTCCGCGGCAACGCGGCGGGCTGCGGTGCGCAGCACATTTCACAAGGAAATCGCCGTGTCAGATGACGTTCAAAGCTCGAGCCCCGAGACCGCCCGGCGCGGCCGCCGTGAGGGTGCGCGTCGCCCGGCACCGGGCGTGCGCGGGGCCATCCCGCAGCTGCCCAGGCGCAAGGTCACGCGGCACTTCCCACCCATGGAGCTGGTCTCGGCAGACGAGATCGAGTCGATCCATGTCACCTCCCTCAAGGTGCTTTCCGAGATCGGCATGGACTTCGCGCTGCCCGAGGCACGCGAACTGCTCCGCAAAGCCGGGGCCAGTATCAGCGGCGAGCGGGTGCGCTTCGAGCCCGCGATGGTCGAGGAGCTGATCAGCACCGCGCCCTCGCGATTCACCTTCCATGCCCGGAACCCCGAAAACAACCTCGAGATCGGCGGGTCTGCAATGGCCTTCGGCACCGTGGCGAGCCCGCCGAACTGCTCCGACATGGACACCGGCAGGCGTAGCGGCAACCAGCATGACTTCAGGAATTTCCTGCGTCTGGCGCAGTACTTCAACTGCATCCAGTTTATCTCCGGGTATCCGGTAGAGCCCACCGACGTCCACGCCTCGGTGCGCCACCTCGAGGCGCTGCGCGACATGGTCGTGCTGACCGACAAACCCTTCCACGCCTACTCGCTGGGTGCGGAGCGGATCCGCGACGGCATCGAGATCGCGCGTATCGCCCGCGGCGTCTCGCACGAGCAACTCGAGCGCGAGCCCTCGCTGTTCACCATCGTAAACACCAATTCGCCGCTGAAGCTCGACCACCCGATGCTCGGCGGCATCATGGCGATGTCGGCACGCAACCAGATCGTCTGCATCACGCCCTTCACGCTCTCGGGCGCGATGGCCCCGGCCACGGTGGCCGGCGCGCTGGTCGAGCAGAACGCCGAGGCCCTGGCCGGTATCGCCTTCACGCAACTGGTGCGCAAGGGCTCGCCGGTGATCTACGGCGGCTTCACCTCCAATGTCGACATGAAGTCAGGCGCGCCCGCTTTCGGTACGCCGGAATACATGAAGGCCTGCGTGGTCGGAGGGCAGCTCGCCCGGCGCTATGGCATTCCCTACCGCACCTCCAACACCTGCGCGGCCAACACGGTGGATGCACAGGCGGCCTACGAGAGTGTGTTCTCGCTCTGGGGCCTCACCATGGGCGGGGGCAACCTGATCATGCACGGCGCGGGCTGGCTAGAGGGCGGTCTGGTCGCCAGCTTCGAGAAATTCGTGCTCGACTGCGACCTGATCCAGATGGTGATGGAGTTCCTCTCGCCGCTCGAAACCACCGAGGACGCGCTTGGCCTGGAAGCGATCCGCGAGGTGGGGCCCGGCGGGCACTTCTTCGGCGCACAGCACACGCTCGCGCGCTACACCAACGCCTTCTACGCGCCGATCATCTCCGACTGGCGCAACCACCAGCAGTGGCTCGCCGCCGGCAAGCCCGAGGCCTGGCAGCGGGCCAACACGGTCTACAAGCGCGCGCTCTCCGAGTACGAGGAGCCCGCGCTGGAACCCGAGCGCCGCGAGGAACTCGACCGCTTCGTGGAGCGGCGCATCCGCGAGGGCGGCGCCCCCACGGATTTCTGAACGCGCGCGTCATCCTCCATCAAAACCTCAGTTTCAAGGGTGCATTTCTCATGAAAGTCGGCTTCATCGGTCTGGGCAACGTCGGTTCGAAACTCGCAGGTAGCGTGCTGCGCAACGGTCATGACCTCATGGTCCGCGACCTCGACCCCACACTGGTCGCCGCCTTCGTAGAGAAGGGCGCCAAGACCGCCGACAGCCCCCGCGAGATGATGGAGGCCTGCGAACTGGTGATCACCTGCCTGCCCTCCCCGGCCGCCTGCGCCGCGGTGGTCGAAGGCCCCGGGGGCCTGCTCGAGGCCATCAAGCCCGGCAAGATCTGGCTCGAGATGAGCACCACCGACGCCGATGAGGTGGTGCGCTTGGGCGCGCTGGTCACGGCCAAGGGTGGCATGGCGCTCGATTGCCCTGTCTCGGGTGGTTGCCACCGCGCCGCCACGGGGAATATCGCAATTTTCGCCGGTGGCCCGCGCGCGGCCTTCGAGGCCGTGTTCCCGGTGCTCACCACGCTGGGCCGAGCCGTGCTGCACACCGGCGAACTGGGTAGTGCATCCAAACTCAAGGTGATGACCAACTACCTCTGTACCGTGCATCTGGTGGCACTCGCCGAGGCGCTCACCACCTGCAAGATGATGGGCTTCGATATGAACACGGTCTACGAGGCGATCCGCATCTCCTCGGGCAATTCATTCGTGCACGAGACCGAGTCGCAGGTGATCCTGAACGGCAGCCGCGACATCAACTTCACGATGGACCTCGTCATCAAGGACGTGGGGCTATTCGACGACATCGCCAAAGACCTCGGCGTGCCGCTGGAGCTCTCGCCGCTCATCGTGAACATCTTCAAGGACGCGGCCAGCAAGTACGGCCCGCGCGAATTCTCGCCGAACATCATCCGCCGCTACGAAGAGCCCTGCGGCGTGAAGGTGCTGGGCGAGGGCTTCCCCGCCGACATGACCGACGACCAGCCCGAGGGCGAGGGTTACGAGGTGATTCCGTTCAATCGCCGGCCGCGCTGAGACGGGACTCCTGAGCCTCGCGTAGGAGCCTCGCGTAGGAGCGGGCCATGCCCGCGAGCCAGTCCCCGGTTGCGCGCACGGCACGCTCCTTCAGAAGCGCCCCGCAGCGTCATTGAGAGTGCTGTCGAAAAAGCAAGACTTCGCCCCATTTTCCGGCGCTACGACGGCGCTGTGCGGTTGATTACGAGAGCATTGCGCGTCGCGCCGGCCGATCGATCAGCTTCAGCAGCAGTGCCGCAAGGCACGCGATGGCCGCGATGAAAACAAAGAATGTGGCCGGCGTGAACTGGCTCCACAGAGAACCCACGACTCCCGCAAGGAGGCTGCCGACGGAGGTGGCCAGAAACCAGGCCGCGAGGGTCGTGGCTGTGCGGTTTTTGGGAGCCAGCCGGCCAAACAGCGAGAGCCCGACCGGTAAGATATAGAGCTCGCCGGCGGTCATGATGACGAAAAACATGGCGACCCATTGCCAGGCAGTGCCGCCGTCCTGTGTCGCCACTGCCGCGAGCAGCAGGTAGGACGCAGCGAGGATGAAAGCTCCCGTGGCCATCTTCGTGAGCGGCGAGTGATCGACACCCCGCTCGGCCCGACGCGTCCAGTGCGCCACCACGAATGGCGTCAGCAGGAAGACCACCAACGGATTGAGCGACAGAAACCAGGTCATTGGAATGGTCCAGTGATCGGCGACAGTTCGGTCCACGCCGGTGTCGATCCAGAGGGCCACGGTATTGCCGACCTGTTCGTACGCGGCACGGAACAGGACCATGACGCCCCCGACCGCGAGCAATAAGAGCCATGTCCGGGGTTCGTTAGCGGCGCGGTCCCTGCGCGGGTCGACTGCCGCAGCCTTGATCCGTTGCGCACGTGGCGCCTCAGGTGGCAAGTATTTCCACCCGCTCACGTAAATCACCATGCCGAGAATCATCCCCACGCCGGCCGTGGCAAATCCCCAATGCCAGCCCCACAGCTCCCCAATGGTGCCGCAGACGAGTGGCGCGAGAAACGCGCCGAGGTTTATGCCCACATAGTAAACGCTGTATGCGGATGTACGTCGCGGATCGTTCTGTGCGTACAAGCCCTCGATCTGGGCCGGCAGGGTCGGCAGGAACAGGCCATTGCCGATGGCAATGACGACGAGCGCCACGTAGAACATGCTCTCGAAGGCCATCATGAAGTGGCCCGCCGCCATGATGGAACCGCCCAGCAGGACCGCACGCCTGCGACCGAGCCAGCTGTCTGCAATCGCGCCGCCGATGATGGGTGTGAGGTACACGGAGGCCGTGTACAAGCCGTAAACATATGACGCGTTCGCCTGACCCATGCCGAGCTGACGGGTCATGTAGTAGACCAGCAAGGCGCGCATGCCGAAGAACGAAAATTTCTCCCAGGTCTCTGTCAGGAACAGGATGGTCAGGCCCCGTGGCTGGCCGAACCAGTCACGCGAAACAGGGGTAGCAGTTTCAGCCATCGGGTTGCTCCAGCATGAGATAAAGCGCGCTGTGATCAAGCTGAGACAGCCCGCGTTCACACATGCGCTGGAACTGCTGCTCGGCGAGGCACAGAAAGGGAAGTTCGATACCCAGCTGCGCCGCATGCAGGCGTGCATTGCGCAGGTCCTTCAGTTGCAACTCGGCCCGTGCGCCAGGTGCAAATGCGTGCTCGACCATGCGCTGGCCGTGCTGGCGCAGAATCGTGGAATCGGCAAAGCCACCGAGCAGGGCAGCGCGAACCAGGGCGGGGTCCGCGCCACCGCGTTGCGCGAGAATCAGCGCCTCGGCGACGGCACCGATCGTGATACCCACGATGGCCTGGTTCACCAGCTTGGCAAGCTGACCCGCGCCGACCGGGCCCACACGGGTTACGCGACCCATGGTCTCGAGCAATGGTTGCGCCTGCGCGCACACGGCCTCATCGCCGCCGGCCATGATGGTCAGCGTCCCTTCCGTTGCACCCCTCTCGCCGCCGGATACAGGCGCATCCATGTACGCGACCCCGCGAGCGGCAAGGTAGCTGGAATGTCGAACGGTGGTCTCAACGGAAATCGAGCTCATGACGATGACAACAGCGCCCTCGGCCAGGTTGTTCACGGGAGGCTCGGTATCGGCAATCGCCTCGAAGAGCACACGGTCGATCGTGTCTCCGGTATCGAGCATGCACAGCACAAAGTCGGCGCCGCCGATTGCCTCGGAAACCGAGTCGCAAACGATGCCGCCACGGGCAGCGAACGCATCAGCCTTTAGGCGAGAGCGATTCCAGATACGCGTCGGATAGCCCGCTTCCAGTACATGCGCGCACATGGGTGCACCCATGATTCCGGTGCCGACAAAGGCGACGCGTGGCTTGTGCGATGGCTGTGTTGCCGTCATTGGCTTTCAGGTGCCTCGTTCTCCCCTGCTCTGGCTGCACTCAGCCAGCCGAGCGTCTCGGTGGTCGGCCGGCTGGGTCTGTACTCGGCAGCCACCCAGTGTGGATATCGTTGATGCTTCAGGACCTGCACTAGCGCGTCGAACCAGGCAGACCCTGCCTGTGGTTCCTGGCGAGCGGGCGCGCTGGAGAACTGCAGGTGGGCAATACGCCCAGCGAGTGCCTCGACGGTGCCGGCGACGTCTGCTCCAGACATGTGGTGATGGTACGTATCGAACTGCAGCCCGATGCGCGGATCGGCTGCCTGCGCAATTGCCTCAAGCGCCACGGCCGTATTCTTGACCAGCACTCCCGGCCAATCCGTTTCGTTCATGGGCTCCACGAGCACGCGGCATCCCACGTGCGAAAGCTCCCGGGCTGCGTAGCGAAGATTCTCCACATAAACCCGCATGCATTCTTCACGCGACACGTCCGGAGGCACGCGGCTCTGACCGATCTGCACGAGGGCACCGCCAACAGCCCGGCCGAAGTCGCATGCCTGCTCCACGGCAAGCCGAAACTCCGCCGCTCGTCCGGGTACGCCGATGAGGCCGGACCCTCCCTGCATGAAATCCCCCGACGTCGCATTGAACAGCACGAGGCTTACGCCCGCATCGCGCACCGCCCGGCAAATCTCCCCGGCGGCGTGACCCTCAGGAGTGTGAAACTCGATTCCGGAGAATCCGGCGCGTCGTGCCGCGTCGGGTCGATCCAGAAACGGGAGTTCACTGAACAGCCAGCTTACGTTGGCACAGAACTTCAGCACGTGCGCATCAACCTGTTCATTGCGCTCAACCCCACAGCCGCGGTCCGGGAGCAGACATCACACTACCATCGTAGAGAATGCCTTCTTCGCAGTCGTGCACCAGCAGAAGCGCTGCATCGAGATCGACGAATTCGCACAGCTGTCCGACGATGAACGCCGGTGCCATCGCGAGCGATGTGCCGAGCATGCAGCCAACCATGAGCCGCAGCCCATTCTGCTGCGCCACGCTGGCGAGAAGCAGCGCCTCGGTGAGACCGCCGCACTTGTCGAGCTTGATGTTCAGGAACTGGTACTTGCCCACGAGCGCAGCGACGCTGTCCGCCGTTTGGCAGGACTCGTCGGCACAGAACGGCACGGGGCTGTCTAACCCGAGCAGCGCATCGTCTGCGCCCGCCGGCAGTGGCTGTTCGATGAGCTCAACGCCGAGCGTTGCCAGCACCGGCGGATACTCATGCAGATGTCGCTCCGACCAGCCCTGGTTGGCATCCACGACGAGGCGCGCTCCTGGATGGCCGGCGCGAACGGCGCGGACACGCTCGAGATCGTCTTCACCCGTCAGCTTGAGTTTGAGCACGTTCAGATTGCGCCGTGCCGCTGCGGCGGCGGCTTCCCCCATGGCCGCTGGTGAAGCAACGCCAATGGTGAAGGCCGTGGTGAGCGGCCGGACTGTCGCCATTCCGGCAATCGCCCACGCCCGCTTCCCCGTGCGCTTTGCCTCGAGATCCCACAGCGCTGCGTCCACCGCGTTACGCGCGCCGCCGGGGGGCATCAGCGCGCGCAGCCTGTCGCGATCAAGACCCGCTTCGATAGCATCACGGGCAAGTTCGACATCGCGTTCCATCGTGTCCTGGCTCTCGCCGCGGTAATAGACTCCGTTGCTCTCGCCACGCCCGCACACACTGCCGTCGCTCAGCTCCACGACTACGGTCCGCGCGTGCGTCCACGATGCGTTAGAGATGTGCAGCGGAGTTGCGAGCTCCAGGTCAACGCGTTGCAGTTTGATCTTCATATTCACCTTGCAGCAGGTCGACGATTGCGCGGACACCTGTCCGTATGGGATCGACACACACCAGCCCGAGTCGCTTGCCGGTCGCGGTGATCTCGGCTGCGGCATCAATGGCGCTCATCTTCGACGTGTTGAGTGCAACGGCTACAAAGCGCGCACTCGAATTCGTCAGACGCGCAAGCCGCAGATACGTCTCCAGGGCCTCTTCGAGCGACGGAATCGCAAACTGAGGATAGCCGCCGATCTCGCGCCGAAGCGGATCGTGACAGAGCACCAGCGCATCGGGCTGCGAACCGTGGATCAGTCCGAGCGTCACGCCGGCATAGCCAGGATGAAACAGCGAACCTTGACCTTCGATGACATCCCAGTGGCCCGCAGCATTGGCCGGGGATAAGGTTTCGGCTGCTCCCGCCGTGAAATCCGCGACCACGGCGTCGATGGCAACACCATCGCCGGCAATGAGAATGCCGGTCTGTCCGGTGGCGCGGAAATCAGCGTCTATGCCACGCGCTTGCAATTCGCGCGCAATACACAGTGCCGTGTACTTCTTGCCAAGCGCGCAGTCGGTGCCAACGGTGAGCAGACGCTTGCCGGAGCGCTTCGTGCCACTGCCGACCGGGAAGCTGCGGTTGGCATGCCGCACATCGTGGAGCGTGCGGCCAAAACGGCGCGCGGCCTCTGCAATGGTGGGCTCGTCCGCCAGTTTTTGATGCAAGCCCGAGGCGAGATCCAGGCCCGCCTGCAAGGCTGCAAGCAACTCAGGAATCCAGTGCCCGGGCAATGCCCCGCCGACCGGTGCGACGCCAATAACCAGCGTACGCGCCCCCGCGGCATGTGCCTGTGCGGGCGTCATGTCAGGCACGCCCAGATCAACCGCGCAACCGGGCAGTCGCCGTTGCCCGATACACGCACCGGGCACCCAGTCGCGCAGACCGAAAGCCGTCTTGGCGTACAGCTCGTCGCCGACATCACCGAGGAACACCAGATACGGTTTGACGATTGCCGAGGCGGGATGGGCGGTCATACGCACATCCGTGTTGGCAGGGCTCGGGGAAACAGTCCCGCAGGTGACTTCATGGACTCGGCTCGATGACAGGCAAGATGAGGTTGGACGCATGCACGCTGCTGCGGTGCACGCTCAACACGGGCGTTCCCTCGGCGGGATAACGACAGAAGGAATCACAGTCATGACCTGCAATCGCGAGGCGCAATGCGTAACCGCGCGGAACGCGCACTGATGTCGGCAGTAATGCAAAGCTGAGTTCTGCCGTCTCGCCGGGCACGAGGGGCATGGCATCTTTGCGTTCAAAGCTGTGATGCGGCCCGAACATCGGGTACGGGGGCTCCTCGCTGGAAACACGCCGATGCATCGCGCGTAACTGACCTTCGGTGATCATCGTCACGCCGCCTGAGGGACTCACTGCCTCGAGATAAGCGATGAGCGCACCATCATCGTGTGTCGACGTCACGAACAACTGCACGACGGGATGGCCGGTAATCTCCAGATCATGGTCGAGCGGCGGCGAGGTGTAGGTCAGCAGGTTGGAATCCGCGCAACGGCGCTCACCATAGAAGACATCGGAACCGCCGAGCTGGGTGGTCCATCGCGTCTTGGAACCGGTGCCCGCAGAGTAGTCGACGACGTAAGGATCCGCGCCATGGCTCGTGGCCGAGGCATGTGTCTGTAGCGTTCCCGCAGGCGCCAGAAACCAACGTTGCTCTGTGCAACCGGCGACTGGCCATGAGCTCGTGTGCTTCCAGGCTCTCTCGCCCATCGTGAAATACGTCAAGCCTGCGCGTGGCGGATGTGCCGTCACGGCTGGTCGCAGCAGCGGCTCCAGGAAGTCAAATATCTGCGCGTCCTGCTCTGCCGTGTTACCCGCGGGAGGCGCCACTTCAGCCCTGAATACATCAGTATCGAACGCGCCACCATGACTCCACGCACCAATGACGTAGTGCCCATCGGGATCGCTGACGAAGCGAGCGAGCACACCTGCCGCAGTGCCCGCATCCATCCAGCTGCCCCAGTGCGAAGACGGCACGGCAGAGCGCTTTGCATGCCTGCGCAAGAGATAGGGAGCCATCATCGTATCGCAGGCGTCGGCCACATCGCCCGTCAGGCGCAGATCGTCGCGAAAATTCGCTTGCGACAGCAGCGCTGCGAAGTCCTGATTGTGGGCGTGCTGGTCGACGGCCAGCGCGAGCTGCCTGCCCTCCGTATCGAGGTCCACGGGTTTGACACCGACAAGTTTTGCACCGTCCTTGCCATCGCTGCGCCAGTTCCCGGACGGGACGCTGTTGTTGTCGAGCGCGCGAACGCCGCTGGCCCAGGCATCTGCGATCAGCGCGTTGCGAAGGCCGCCGGGAAACAGAATGGAGGCATACGCATCGAAGTCCGTGAAGCGGGGCACTGCGGCCACGAGTGCCGACGAAGGATCGTGCGCGGCATGCTCGGCCGTGTTGCCCGCGTATGAAATACCGACGGTTGCGACACGTCCGTTCGACCAGGACTGAGCGGCGATCCAGTCGACAACAAACCTGAAGTCTCGGGTCTCGCACGGCGAGAACTCTGCTGCCCGGAAACCGAAGGATGCTCCGCTGCCGCGCGCGTCGACCACGACGGCCGCAAAGCCCCGGCGAAGAATTCCTTCGATCCGCTCGTCCATGTCATCACGCGAAGGTACGAACGCCCGCGCGCGCCAGTACCGCGTGAAGCTTGCCACCGTGCCAACGCACTCGCCCGCCAGCACAGCGTCCGGCAGCCAGATTTCCACAGCAATCTGCGTTGCGTCGGGCATCGCCACATATACGGCGCGATTCGCATCCGTCATATGCGCGTGTGCTCTTTTCCTTTGGTCTGGAGCATCTCCCGCGCCTCATCTGCAGTGGCCACCTCGATGGACAAATCCGCGAGTATCCGGCAGATGCGCTTGACCTGATCGGCGTTCGAGCAGGCGAGTTTTCCGGGCCCGTCCCAGAGACTGTCTTCGAGGCCGACACGCACATGCCCGCCAAGGATTGCAGCGAGGGTAACGATGGCGATCTGATTCGCCCCCGCCGCAAGGCAGGACCAGTGATAGTCATCGCCGAACAGCTCGTCGGCCGTCTGCTTGGCGTGCAGCACGTGCTTCGGGTCGGCGGCAAGGCCGCCGAGAAAACCAAAGACCGACTGGATCAACAGCGGCGGTTTGATCCAGCCCTGATCCAGGATGAACTTGAGCGTGTGCAGATGACCGATGTCGAAGCACTCGAATTCGAATCGCACGCCACGCTCATCCCCGAGCTCGCGTGCGATCTGTTCCATGTTCTCATAACTGTTGATCATGGTGATCCCGCGGGTCGCGCGCATGAAGCCGCCTTCCCACGGATACTTGAAACGACCTTCGAAACGGTCAGCCAGCGCCCATAATCCAGGGTTCATCGGGCCCATGTTGAAGGAGCACAACTCGGGGGCGAATTCCTTGGGCGCCGCCAAGCGCCGCTCGAACAGCGCCCGCGCGTCCGGATGGGTGACGGCAAGCCTATCCGGCTGCCCGGTCGTGATATTGATGATGGCATCGCAACCTGCATCGATTGCGCCTAAAAACTCGCGATAGTGCTCAGGATCCGTGGACGGGAAGCCGTCCTCGGGATCGCGTGCATGCAAATGAATGATGGCAGCGCCGGCTTTTGCGGCGGCGATCGCCTCGTCGGCAATCTGCTGCGGCGTGATGGGGAGAAACGGCGACATACAGGGCGTATGGGCTGCACCGGTGATGGCACAGGTAACGATGACTTTGTGTCGCTTGCGCATCTTCAATCTCCAGAGATAAAACCCAGGCCGGCAATGGCGGCATCGATGGACTGCCCGAGAACGTCCACCATCGTGTCGATTGCGGCGGTATCGATGATGAACGCGGGCGCGAGGCAGATGATGTCGCGATGCTCGCCGGTGCCGCCGAAGTAAAAAAGTACGCCGCGCTCAAGGCCAGCCTGAACAACCGCAAGGGTGAGGCCTGCTTTCTCCGGGAAACGCTCGAGGGTGCTCTTGTCGCGGACAAGCTCTACTGCCCACAGAAGGCCGCGTCCGCGTACCTGCGCCACATGAGTGTGATCCCGAAGCTGCTCGAGCTTCAGACCCAGATACGCTCCGAGTTGCGCTGCGCGCTCGATCAGTCCCTCGCGATCGATGATCTCCAGCACCTCGTTCGCCACGGCGCACGCCGCGGGGTGGCCACCGCAGGTGTGGAACATCATGGTCTCGCCGTTCTCTACCAGCGGCGCGATCACGGCGTCGGTGGTGATGACGGCTGCGAGCGGTGCATAACCGCCGGTGAAGCCTTTTGCCGCGAGCACGACGTCAGGCTTGATGCCCCAGTGCTCGAACGCGAATCTCCGTCCGGTTCGCCCGAATCCAGTGATTACCTCATCGATGATTAGCAGGATGTCATGCTGACGGCAGATGGCCTGAACTCTGGGCCAGTAATCGTCGGGAGGCACCAGCGCGCCACCGCTGGTGCCGACGATTGCCTCACCGATGAAAGCGGCGACCGTATCGGACCCCTCGCTTTCGATGAGTGCTTCAAGACCATCGGCGCAACGCAGATTGCAGCCTTGCTGCCCGGCGCAGAGCTCACACCGTAACGGGTAGCAGGCCGGTGCCAGGGGCACCTTGCTCAGCAACGGCGTGAAATCCTTGCGACGAGCATGGTGACCCGACACGCCGAGCGCGCCGAGCGTCACACCATGATAGGACGCTTCGCGCCCGATGACCTTCCATCGCTCAGGCCGTCCCTTGCAAAGCTGATAACTTCGCGCGAGCCTGATCGCAGCGTCTGTTGCTTCAGAACCACTGTTCACGAGGTGAATCCGTGTCAGTGGCAGCGGCAGCCATTTGCTGCGCAGGGTTTCAACTAGCTGCAGACGCTGCGGCGTTGCAAATGGCGGCAGCGCATGCGTGAAATCCTCGAGCGCGCGGGCCGCGACCGCCGCCACTTCCTTGCGGCCATACCCGATGTTCGCCACGCACGCCTGGCCAGCCGCATCGAGGATCTTGCGGCCGTCCGCCGTGTGTAACCAGACACCCGAGGCACCAACGAACTCCGGAAACTGGCCCGACGGTACGGCGGGCCAAGCAGGCAGGCGATCCCTGCTCATCGCTTATCAGAACTCCAGGCGAACGTTGAGCCCGACCGTGCGTGGCCGGTTGCGCGTAATACGCACCGTGACAGAGGAGTTGTCGATCAACATCTGCGCACGCTCGTCCGTCACATTGTCGACATACAACGCCGCAGTCCAGCGCTCGTTCTGCACGCCGACGCGCATATTCAGCAATCCATAGGCGTCGGGTTCGAAGTGGCTGGGAAGTCCGTTGGCCGTGCTCAAGTCGTTGAAGGTCGAGGTGCTGTCGCCGGTATAGCTGTAGTCCAGGCGACCGAACCCGTCGATGCCGTCGGCAAACAGCGGAAAGACATACTGCATTGAAGCGGAGAGATTGAGACGCGGCACACCGGGCAGGCGATCCCCCTTGAAGCCCGGGTTCGGGCCTGCGGGCGCGCCACGCGTGTCCTCCGTAAGCTCGCCGTCGTTGTAACCTGCAGTGAGCGAGAGATCGAGTCCGGACACCGGCCTGGCCTGCAGTTCAATTTCCGCCCCGATGATGCGTGCCTTGCCCGCATTGATTGTGCCAAAGGCGGTACCCAAGGGCAGCGCCAGCTGAATGTCGCTCCAATCGATGTAATAAATGGCGGAGTTGAGTTCCAGCCGGTTGTCGTACCACGAAGTGCGCGCACCGATTTCGTAGTTCCACAGCGTATCGGAACCGTAGGTCTGGTTTTCCTCGGGGATGCCTGGAGTCGTATTGGTGCCACCGATCCTGAAGCCCTGGGATGCGGTGACCCACACCAGCGAGCTGTCGTTCGGGCTGTAGTTCACGTTGAACTTCATAACCGGGTCGGACTCACCGGTTTCGGAGACGCCATCGGTCAGGCCGAGCCCGAGAATGTTGATGTCGTTGTTCACGAGCGTGTCGCGCTGCTTGATATCGAAGTAGCGCAGGCCGAGTGTAGCGCTCAGTTTGTCCGTGAAATCGTACGTGAGCTCGCCGAAGATGGCCGTCTGTTTCTCATCCTGCTGGCCGGTCTGATCGAGCAGCTGCCGGGCGTTGGTCACCGGCACACCGAGAATCTGCATGAAGCTGACGAACACACCGTAGTCATCAACGATGATCTGATCGAAGCCATTGTCTTTATCGACGTAGAACACACCACCGATCCAGCTCAGTGGCCCGTCGCCTGTCGAGGTCAGGCGCAACTCCTGACTCGTCATGTCCTGCAGTTCCGTCGTGAAGGTACTGGAACCGGGCAGTTTGGCGGTCGGGAATATGGCCTCGCCCAGATCCGAGGTGTCGCTGGTGACATCTCGCGTACGCTCGTAGTGGGAGGTGGACGAGAGCAGGCTCGCCCAGCCAAAATCGTAGGAGATGGTCAGGTTGCTGAGTTCGAAATCGTCCTTGATGGCCTCATCCTTTATCAAATTCGTGTTCAACTCCCCGGCGCCCTGCACTTCGACGTTGCCGTGGTCCGCCTCCACCGACTGTTTCAGGAAGCTCAGGTCGACGCTAAGCCGCTCGGTGGCGTTCCAGGCCAGTGAGACGCGTCCGGCGGAAGTGACTTGATCGTTGATGTTCTGCTTGCCTTTGATGGGCCCGCTGCCCATCACGGGAATTGCTCCCGGCGGCGCTCCGATCAGCGAGCCGACATCCAGGTTGACGCCATCCGGCATATCGATCCGGTCGATGAATCCGCCCAGTTCGTGATGCAGCCCGCTGACGCGCAGGGCGAGCACATCCTTGATCAACGGCATATTGACCATGCCGTTGAGTTTGTAGCTATCGTCGCCTTCACCCGTGCTCTGCACCGAAGAGTCGAGCTTGCCCGAGAAAGCAGAAGGATCGGGCCGTGGCGTGATCATCCGCAACGTACCACCGATGGAGCCTTCCCCGTACAAGGTGCCTTGGGGCCCTCGCAGTACCTCGATGCGCTCGATGTCGAACAGCCTCGGATCGGGCTGAAAGCCCGCAGCCGAGACCGGCATTTCATCAATGTATACCCCGACCGTGGCGGCGCCCTGGGTGATCAAGCCAGTGGAAATGCCGCGAATCGAGTAGAGCCTGCCGCCCGCGCCCCGGTCTACCACCGCGAAGTTCGGGATCATCCGGTAGTAACCGTCTACCTGATCAGCACCCATGTTCTCGAGCGTCGTCGCGGTGAACGCCTGCATCGCCATGGGCACATGCTGCAGCGACGTGGCCCGCTTGGTGGCGGTAACCACGATCTCTTCAAGGCCAACGGGAACTTCTGCTGCGAACGCTGGCGTCAGTGCCAGCACGCCGAGAACAGGGAAACAAGTCTGCATGCCGTATTTCATCGCTCACTCCCGCGTTTGTAACGACCGTATTTTTATGACGATACGGTCACACCCGGAGAAGTGTCAAGCATGCAGCGACTACCTACCCGGATCTTATTCTTCGTTAAAACGGCTTTTATCGTGTGTATTCAACGTGATATCACCGCCATGGAATCGTTTTTTTATGACCGGTGCGTCACTTTAATGGAGCTTCTGATACATTTGGCACACAGAAAACGGGCGGAGGGTCGAGCAGTGTTCAAGCGTGTGGTCCTCGCCTTGCTGCTGGCCGCTCCGGTGCTCGCGCACGCCGCGCCCAAACTGGACGCGTCCGCGGTCGAAGCGTGGGCAGACGCCACGTTCGAGCGCGCCTTTGCCGAGCGGCGCTTCTCCGGCCTGGTGATAGCGGTGGTGCAGGATGATGCGCTGCTGTTTACCCGGGGATACGGTTACGCGGACTTCTCCCGCCGCTCCCCCGTGGATCCAGCCAACACCCGCTTTCGCATTGGATCGATCACCAAGACCTTCACCGCGATGGCGATAGCCCAATTGCTGGGACGCGGAGTGATTCGCTCACTCGATGATCCGGTGAACACTTACCTGCAGCGCGGCAAGCTGCCGCAAGTCGCAGGCCGGGACATTACGCTGCGGCAGTTGCTGACCCACACCGGCGGTTTCAGCTCGGAACTGTCAAATCTGGCCACAGAGGAGACCGTTTCGTTGCCGCTCAGCGGGGCACAGGTCGCAGCGCTACGGCCGCCCATCGTCCGCGAGCCCGGCGGCCGCTCGGTGTATTCGAACTACGGCACAGCCTTGCTGGCAATCGTCGTCGAGGACCTGACGGGGCAGAGTCTCGAACACTATTTTCGCGACAGCCTGTTCGCTCCGTTGGGGATGCGGAATTCCGTGCTCAACCTGAGGCCGCAGCCCAGCCCGGGCCTCGGCGTACCTTTCCGGTTTCTGCCGAGCGGCGCGGCGCAGCCGCAGCGTTTCCTCGGCGTGCATCCCTTCTTCGCGCCTGTCGGAGCGATTGAGTCGACGGCTACCGACATGGCGCGTTACATGATCGCAAATCTACAGGAAGGCCGTGGAGAATCAGCGGCAGTGCTGGCACCCGAGCAGTTCCGGGAGCTGCATCGGAGAACCGCCGGGAACCATCCGGCGAGCATGGGATTTGGCATGGTATTCATGACGCTTGACTGGAACGGCGCCACGTTCTTCGGGCATGGTGGCGATTGGCCTGGCTTTCACTCCATCATGTTGATGTCCCCGGAAAGCAATGCCGGCTTCTTCATCTCTTGCATGTGCGAGTATCCGCAGCCCGGCTTCCTGGAGAGCGTAGTAGGGTCACAGCGTACGCAGGAAAACAGCGCACAGAAGGTGCTCGCGCCGATGACGAACATCGGCGTCGCCAATGCTTTCCTGCAGCGCTTCTGGGGGCCCCGGGTCTGGCCGAGCAGTCCTGCGCAAGGTGGTAGGATCGGCAGCGATCTCGAAGAATTCGTGGGGACCTACTGGCATGAATATCGAAGCTATGGCAGCGCGGAGAAATTCATCGAGTTGTTGGGCGGGGAGTCCTCGACGCTGACGGTCGAACGCGATGGACAGAATGCGTTGCGCGTTAACGGTCGCGGCGGCTACGGTGAAATATCTCCCGGCGTTTTCTGGAACGCCGGCGCCGAGCCGGGAATCAGCGACAATTTCTGGAACAGCGGCCTGTGGGCGTTCGCGCTGAATGCCTCCGGCGAGCCCGAATATGCCTCGCCCACGTTCAGCATCGACCCCTATGTGCGCGCCGGGCCCTATAACAATCCGCAGTTCGCGTTGCACGTACTGCTGGTATGTGGTTTGTTCGGTTTCACGAGCGTTCTGGCGGCATTCTGGCCGGTCCGGGAGCGGTTCGGGCGCCTTGCCAAATGGCTGCCGCTGTCAATCTCGGGTGCTCTTGTCGCCATGCCCCTCGTGATACTCGCAGGCTATCCGGATGGCGATGGGCTGGCCACCGTGCTGCTGCTGGGTGGGAGCGCACGCCTGCTGGGCGTCGTACTGCTCGCGAATTCCATTGCGGTGGCGGCACTGGCCATGGTGGCCGTCACGGTTCTTGCGTGGCGCTATCGTTACTGGGGAGAGGGGCGGCGTGCGGTTGCAAGGCGCGTGCATTTTACGCTGCTGTCGGCGTCTGCTGCCGGACTGGCCTGGGTGTTCGGCTTCGCTAATCTGCTCGGGTTGCACCTGCCATGATCCATCCAAAATGGCCGCTATGCTGGATCATCTGCGCTGAGTTGCTGTGCACCCAGCTCGTTGCGTGGGCCGGAGATCCTGCCGCAGGCGTGGATGACCTCGTCGGGGCACTGCTCGCCGAAGGTGGCGTACCCGGCCTTGCGCTGGTCGTCGTCAAAGACGACAAAGTAGTGGTCGCCAGGGGTTACGGTGCCCGCACGGAGGGAAAAAGAGACCCTGTCGATGCCGATACTTTGTTTGGCATTGCATCGCTGACCAAGGCATTCACCGCTACCGGAATCGCGATGCTGGTCGACCGCCGCAAGCTCGGATTCGACGACACGCTTGCGACAGCGCTACCGGGCTTCCGCGTCGCAGACCCGTACGTAAGCGCTCATCTGACCTTACGGGATGCGCTTGCACATCGGACCGGCACGTCCAGCTCGGACCTGCTGTGGTACGCGCACAAGGATGCGAGTGTCTCGAGCCTCATTGGCCGGCTCGGCGCTCTGCCTCAGGCGAGTTCGCTGCGTGAGCAGTTTGGTTACAGCAACCTGATGTATATGGTCGCTGGCGAGCTGCTGGCGCGGCGCTCAGGCATCGACTGGGACCGATTCGTCGCCACGGAGATGTTCGCACCGCTCGGCATGACGCGTAGCTCAACGGACCCTCTGACACTCGCCGCGACCGCGAACGTGGCCACGCCGCACATTCGCAGTGGAGCGCACGTGGCGCAGGTGCCTCATCATGGGTATAAGAACATCGCTGCCTCGGGCTCGATCTATTCCTCGGCAAACGACATGGCGCGCTGGATGCGATTCCTGCTCAATGACGGACAAGTCGACGGCCGGCGGCTCGTCGGACATGACGCCCTGGCGCAAACGATGACACCGCAGATGCTGATCGGCCCCACCGGCCCCGCTGACGATCTGCTGTTCCCGCGCGCGAACTTCATCGGCTACGCAATGGGCTGGTTCGTGAGTGACTACCGCGGCCGCAAGACACTCAGTCATACCGGATCCATTGATGGCATGGCCGCGTTCATAGCCTTGCTGCCTGAAGAACGGCTGGGTGTGGCTGTGCTTACGAACCTCGAGGGGGACATGGCTCGAGCGGTGATCCGTAACTGGCTCTTCGATCGCTACCTTGGTGCCAACGATACCGATTGGCAGCCGCAGTATTCGCGCTGGAACGAGCTGATCCAGACGCGCCATGAAAAGGCTGCGGCCGACCAGAGAAATTCGCGAGTCACAGGAACCCGGCCCACCCTGCCGTTGCCCGTCTATGTCGGTTGGTTCGAAAATGCGCTGCTGGGCGACGTCGAAGTACGCGTGGACGCCACAAAAAAGCTCGAATGGCGCTTTGAAAGCCTGCCGTTTGCGCCGCTGAGGCACTGGCAATACGACAGCTTCCAGATCCAGTGGCCCACCGTCGAGATGAACGAACCCCCGGTTTCGCTGCTCAGCTTCCAGCTTGGCGCGGACGGGGCCCCGGCCCGGATCGTAATCAGCAGCCGGGCCTTGCCCGAAGATGCCGTGTTCAATGCAGCTCAACGTTAATCGAGGTCAATCGTGCTACTCGTCGTCAACTTTCGTGATTACCTCCAGGGCCGGACTGACGCTAAAAGCACGCGCAAGCCCGACCGGACAGCTCTGCGACTGAAAGTCGCCACGGTCGGGCTGCTCGAGCAGCCCGGTTATCACGCTATGACCATCGATGAGATCTGCGAGAAAAGTGGACTCGCCAAGGGTACGTTCTACCTGCACTTCGACTCCAAGACCGCCATCACGCTCGCCATTCTCGATGAGTTCGTGGAACTGCAGACCCGTATGGCACCGGCCATGGATGAGTCACTGCACGTGCTGGAGAACATTCGCCTGATCGTTGGATGGTGCAGCGATTTCTTTCGTGAGAACACCGGTCTGCAACGCGCCCTGATGCAGCTCGCCGATACGATTCCGGAGGTCGCCGGCATCTGGCAACGCTACACGCGCTTCCTCGCCGCGCACCTGCTGAAAACGATCCGCTCTGCCTGGCAGACCGAGGAAATTCCAGAAGATCTGATGTTCTTCACGATATATTTGCTGGGCAATATGCTCGACCAGCTCCTGTACGCGGTATGCGCCGTACACCGCCAAGCGCACCTCGAACAAGTGGCAGGTTCGCCGAAACACATGGTCGAGGTGGTATCGCTGCTGTGGTATCGCGCACTGTGCGCGGAGAATCCGCCGGAGCATCTGCTGACTTCATCTGCCCCGCTGCTGAAGCTGGCGCGCAAGCGGGAGTCGCAGTGACATATCTACACAGGTGTTTCCCAGGCAAATGCGCATCGCTCGCCTTGGTGGTTGCCGCGTTGCTGACGCCGCTCCCGGGCAGTGCCAGCGCTGCCACTGCGTGTCCGCAAAGTGCGCAGGTGTGCAGCCACTTGCAAAGCGGTCTGGCTGACCTCTCCCGATACGGGGTGCTCGGTGCCGTACTCGCCATCGATACGCCCGGCCGGCGCGCCATCACCATCACCTCTGGCTATAGCAACGCAGGCCAGGCGGCACCTATGGAGGTGTCCCGCGCCTTTCAGGTGGGGAGCCAGAGCAAAATGTTTACGGCGGCAGCAATCCTGCTGCTCGCAAAAGACGGACGTCTCACGCTGGATGATCCCGTTGCGCGATTCATTCCGGAGGCCAGCGACACCGAAGGTGTGACGATCCGCCACCTGCTGACGCACACCAGTGGCGTCGGTGATGGCATCGATCTGTTCGACTCCATCAGCGAACGGCCTCGCGGCCACTACCGCTTCGATGATCTGCTGCTGCTCAGCCGGACCTACGGTCGGCAGTTCGCACCGGGTGCACAGTGGAAGTACAACAACACCGGCTACGACATGCTCGGCCGAATCATCGAAGTCGCCAGCGGCCAATCGCGTTCCGTGTTTCTGCGGCGCCGGGTGCTTGTCCCTCTGGGCATGCACGAGACCTTCATCGGTTCCGAAGAGGACTGGTCGGGCGTCAGTGTTGCCAGCGGCTATGTCTGGTCCGAAAAATCAGAACGTGTCATTGATATGACGCGACCGGCGGACCTGACGTGGGCGGCAGCGGCAGGCGACATGGTGTCGAACGCAGCGGACATGCTCAAGTGGATGTCCTCGCTGGTTGCTGAGCGTAGTCCCGTCAGCCTCTCGCTTGTCGACTTTACTGCGACTGCGGTACCCACCGGATTGCAGGACTCCATGGTCGAGTACGGAAATGGCCTCGGCGGTTTCAGTATCGCGGGGAGACGCGTCTGGGGACACGGCGGCTTCATTCACGGCTACATCAGTTTTTCAGCAGTCGATCCGAAGACGCACAAGCAGGTGGTGCTGCTCGCCTCCCTCGCAGGCCAGAAAAGCACCGAGTATGCGGCGCTCAAGGGCGCGATGCTTACGCTGGTCGCCACCTCTTTCGAAACGAGTCCACGCTGACCGCTGCATGCCTCAGCGCCGTGGAGCGGCCACTGAGGATCCATGCCGGACTGACCTTGTCTCGTGTCCGCACTATTTCTCGGCCACACCACGCAGGAACTGGCCATGCCCGCGACAGCAATCCATGGCGCGTGCCGAGCGCTCTCCTGCAGCAACGCCCCACAGAGTTGTTGCGAGGCAGGCGATGAAAAATGGAAGACCTGACCCCGGACGCGGCTCCGGACGCGGACTGCCGGACGCTGCGCAGACTTGCAGATGACGACTTCGTTCCGTAGCGCAGATCGCGCCCTTGCCGCAGACTAAACTCACCAAGCGAAGGTAGCATCGTAAATGACAACTCCGCCGGCGCCGCCATCTGTTCACGTTCGCGCCCTGATCACCTGGATTGCGATCTTCCCGCTCGTGACGATCGGCCTGCTGTTAATCGGGCCAGTGTCAGCCGACTGGAGCCCCGTGCTCCGAGCCTTCGTTCTCACGATCATTGTCGTGCCACTCGCCGTCTATTTGGTGATTCCGTGGCTGATGCGCATTTATGGGAAGGTCCGTGCGAGCCGCAAGACGTAGGCATTGCGCGGGACCGTCAGCGCGGTCAAGCCGGTTTCGACCAAAACACGGGCGATCCGCGCGATGTCGGTGACCGGGTCAGCACAGACCACCGGCGTCACCATCACTTCCGCGATGTGTAGGATCCTCGTGATACCGACGCCTCGCAAGCATCGAAAAATCTACAGCTTCATGCTCCGGCTGGCCGCAGTTCGGCAAGCCCGTCGCGCGGGGGCATCAGCAGGTACAAGGGTTTTTCGAGCACGCGAAAGTCGAGCGGCGCGCGCATCCTCATCACCTCACCATCGAAGGCCACTTTCACCAAACGGCGACCCGGTGCAAGCGTCGGCCTGACCACCATGTGGTGGAACTCGAAACGCTCCACGCTCTGCGCTTCACCGAGCGTACCCATTGCCCCGTGCAGCATCAGCCGG
>CAJADV010000524.1 GCA_903938575.1 uncultured Gammaproteobacteria bacterium | reverse complement strand
CAGCCCCCGTCGCCGGTGCCGACAGTGCGAGTACTGTCTCGCCGAACCCCGTCACCATCAACCTGCTCGCCAATGACACCGATGCCAATGGCGAAACCCTGACGGTCACCGCCAAAACCGCACCGGCCAACGGCACCGTGACCCGCACCGGCGGTTCCGCCACCTACACCCCGGCGGCAGGCTTTTCGGGCACCAACTCCTTCACCTACACCCTGAGCGATGGCAAGGGCGGCACCGCCACGGGCACCGCAACCGTCTCGGTGGCACCGCCCCCGAACGTCGCCCCCGTCGCCGGTGCCGACAGTGCCAGCACCGTCTCGCCCAACCCCGTCACCATCAACCTGCTCGCCAATGACACCGACGCCAACGGCGATACCCTGAGCGTCACCGCCAATACCGCACCGGCCAACGGCACCGTGACCCGCACTGGCGGTTCTGCGACCTACACCCCGGCGGCAGGCTTCTCGGGCACCAACTCCTTCACCTACACCCTGAGCGATGGTAATGGCGGCACCGCCACCGGCACCGCAACCGTCTCGGTCTCTGCAGCACCCGCACCGCCGCCTGCAGCAACCGCTGGCTCCGCGATCCTCAGCTGGAGCATCCCCACCACCCGCGCCGACGGCAGCCCGATTGCTATCAGCGAGATCGCGGGCTACGAGATCTATGTACTGGCTGAAGGCACCGGGGTGAGTTCGGTGATCACCGTGACCAGCGGCACGACCACCACCTACACCGTGACGGGGCTCTCCCCTGACACCTATGACTTCTCGATGGCAGCAAAGGACACGGCTGGCAACCTGAGCGCCCTGTCGCCGGTCGTAGCAAAAATAATAGCCCCCTGAGCCTGTCGATCCCGGGTCGTTCCTGCACCCGACGGCGCTCCTGGCCCCCCCTGAGAGGGGGGCCGGGGAACTTACCCTTGCGAATTGCACGGCGAGCGGATTCAATCACCGGGCGGGCGAAAGCAGAGCAGCCGAGTGCGCTCTGAACTGCACATCTGAATTGCGGGAAAGTGCAACGAATGAGTGGCGATCAGAGCATGGGCGGCAAGGCCCCCACGCCTCCCTCACTGGGTGCGGGCGCGGTGCTGCTCGAAAATCTGACGCGGCTCACGACAGACACGCTCACGCCGCGGCTCGAGGCCATGTTCGCCTCCTGCGATGATTACTTCTTCGACCTGGCGAGCCGGGCCAAAAACAACAACGACCAAAACCTGTATTTCGAATCACTGCGCGAGATACGCGTCAAAAAGCCGGTCGTGGTTCCTGATTTCTGCAGGCGCCTCAGCGCCGGGTTCCATATTCTGGCCCAGCGTTCCGGCGGCTCGTCAGGCGTCCAGGCCCCCCCCATTGCCCGCACCCCGGAGTCCCTTGAACTCGTCGGCAACGAGGAACTCGAGAAAGACGTCGTCGTCATCGACATGGTCTCCAAGGCCCGCATGGAGTGGCAGGAAGAGTTGTTCCAGCTGCAGGAACGCATCCAGTCCATCGCCTCGCAGAGCTTCGAGGAGCGCGAGATGCCCCTGGATCCCGAGCGCATCGCCCGGGCATTCATCGAGTCGTGCAACCTGATTCAGGCCGACATCAAGATCCTGAAACTGCTCTACAAGCAATTCGACCGGCACGTGATGCGACAGCTCGAGGAACTCTACTCGAGTGCCAACCAGCTGCTGATCGACGACAACGTGTTGCCCGATCTCAAGCCGCTCGCCAGCCAGACGCTGAAACGCAAGCCCGCGGCCGCCGTCGCGGAGAAACCCGGCGCCGCGATGGCTCCGGAGCCCCAAGGCCTGGGGCTCGAGGGCATACCGGATTCCGAGCCTCAGATGCGGGAGCTCGCCCAGTTGCTGGTGCGCTTGCGCAATGTTGGCGTGCAGGTACCCAATGTCCCGGTACCGGGAGGTCCGATCGCGTCGGGCACGCCGATCGGCCGTGAGGAGCTGGTTGCCCTGATTTCAGAGGCACAGTCGCAAGGCATGACAGCCGGGCAGGCTCCCGCGCCTCTCGACATCCGCCAAGCCATCAGGGCGATCGTCGAGACCCACGGCAACCTGAGCGTGGGGCAAGCCGACGAGGACATCATCAATGTCATCTCGATGTTTTTCGACCTGGTGCTCGATGACCGCAATCTACCGTCCGAGATCAAAGCCCTCGTTGGCAGGCTGCAGCTGCCGATACTGCGGGTGGCACTCAAGGACCGCAGTTTCTTCAGCGATCGCAAGCATCCCGCCCGCCAACTGATCAACGAGATCGCACGCACCAGCATGGGCTGGGACGCCGCCGACAAGGAATCGCAGGACGAGCTGTTCGTGCGGCTCACCGCACTCGTAGACGAAATCCTCCTCGCCGCCGGCGAGGATCCGGGCGTCTTCGAACGCAGCCTGTCCACACTGTTGGGCTTCATCGAGCGCAGCGACCAGCGTGCCGCCAAAGCCGAGCGTCGTACCAGCGAACGGGCGCAGGCGGAGGCACGTACCAGCAAGGCACGCGACATGGCGCGCCATGTGCTGCACGAGCGCCTCGAGGCCAAGCAGCTTCCGGCAGAGATCACCACGTTCCTGATCGAGGATTGGCAGCAGGTGCTGCAGCTGGTGTACCTGAAACACGGCAAGGATGGCGTTGAGTGGAGCACCGCCGTACAGGTGGCCGATGACCTGCTCTGGTCAGCCCAGCCACACGCCGACGAACGCTCCCAGCGCCGCCTCGAGCGTCTGTTGCCCGGACTTTACGATCGCATCACGGTCGGCCTGGACCAGACCCAGAGTACGCCTGAGGATGCCCGTGCACGCATCGATGTGATCCGCGGGGTCCACCGGGTGCTGACGGGCGTGTCGCCCGATCCGCTGCCGGTCGTCGCGCCTCTCAGCCTGGAACAGCGCAGGCGAATCACCCCGGCGCCCTCCACGGACGAAAAAGCCTGGCGTGAGATGACGGCGGTGGAACGCCAGCGGGTGCAGTACGAGGCGTTGATGTTCGAGTACCTGAAGCGCGCCGACGAAGTGCCCGTCGGCTCGTGGTTCGAGTACGACGATCTGCGTCAGGCCGTCAGCCGCCGCTGCAAGCTCGCCACCCGCATCGACGAGACGCAGACTCTGATTTTCGTCAGCCGCATGGGCGTGCAGGTCTACGAAAAGCCGCGCAAAGCCTTTGCCTACGATATGCAGATGGGGCATGCACGGCCCGTCGAGGACGCACCGCTGTTTGACCGCACGGTCGACCGGATTGCCTCCAACCTGCGCAGACTCGCCGGGGAATAACAGGCAACACGGCCGTGCAGAGTACCGCCCTGTTTCTCTACGGTGGAGGATCGCTCGCTTTCCTCGTGGCGGCAGCGGTCATCTTCCTGCGCCGCCGACAAGTGTTCGAGCCTGCATCCGCATTGGCAGCCGTGCTCGCCTTGTCCGCCTGGCAGGCCACGCTCGCGTGGAACACCGTGCACCCCTTGTCGGAGCCGCTGCTGATGGCAGCCGAGTCTGTGCGCGTGCTCGGGCTGCTGGTGTATCTGGCCCGGTCGCTACGCGCGGCGACCGGGCACTGGCCCGCAACGGCTGCGACGATCACCTCGACGGTCATGGCGCTCGGCATACCGCTTTTGCTTGCGCTGTTGCCCCAGCTCGCCGGCAGCAGCGGCATGGAATTCACCGCACTGCGTGCCTGGAGCGGGGTGTTCATCTCGGTGGGCCTGCTGATCGCGCTGGAGCAGGTCTTCCGCAACTCCCCCGAATCACTGTCACTGCTGCGTTATTCATGCGTGGCGCCGGGCGTCACGGTCGTCTTCGATCTCTACCTCTTCGCCGATGCGCTGATCCTGGAGCGCGAGTACATGGACCCCGATTTGTGGGCCGCGCGTGGTGGAGTAAATGCCATGTGCGCGGTATTCCTGAGCGTCGCCATCAGCCGCAGCCGCGTCACCAAGGCTATTTCCTTCTCGCGCAGCGTGGTGTTCTACACCGCCAGCCTGACAGCGGCAGGACTGTTCCTGTTCACGGTGTCGGTGATCGGCTTCTCGCTGCGCAGCGTGGGCGGCTCCTGGGGCGTGGTGCTGCAGTTGATGCTGTTTTTCGGGGCATTGCTGCTGATCGTCACGGCATCCATGTCACAACGGTTCCGCGACAGCTTACGCGGGCAGATCGCGAGAAATTTCTTCGCGCTGCGCTACGACTACCGCGAGGAGTGGCTGAGCCTGATCAGGGAGATGAGCGCCAGGGGCGGCGACGGCGATGAACTCTACGTGCGTGCAGTTCGCCTGATGGCGGATCTGTACAAATGCCCCGGGGGGCTGTTGTGGCTGCGCTACGACCAGGAGTTCGTGCCCGTGGCGCCGTGCCGGATGAGACTGCTGGAGGACGCCCCGGAGCCGGCGGATTCAGCTTTCTGCCGCAAGCTCGCCACGGACTGGGTCTTCGAACTCGACGTGAGCCCACCACCAAACACGGTCCTGCCGCCTCTGCCGGGCTGGATAGACCGGGTGCCAGACCTCGGCGTGCTCGTGCCGCTGCTGCTCGAGGACGAATTGATAGGCTTCGTGGGGCTGCAGCGCTCGCTGGGCTTCGCCGCTCTCGACTGGGAAGACTTAAGCATCCTGAAAACCGCCGCGCGGCAGATCGCGAGCTATATCGCGCGCCATCAGGCCGGCGAGCAGCTGGCGCGAGCGCGGCAATTCGAGACCTATAACCAGCTCACCGCCTTCATCATGCACGATCTCAAAAACCTGATCGCCCAGCAGGAACTGGTGGTCAAGAACGCGGCCAAGCACAAGAATAATCCGGCGTTCGTCGAGGACGCCATCGACACCATCCAGAATTCCGTGGCCCGCATGAGCGCGCTGCTCGGCAAGTTACAGCAACGCAGCAACCCCGACCGCCGTGCGGTGGGGCTGCAGGATGTGCTGCTCGAGGCGGTGCGCAAATGTCAGCAGCTCACACCAAAGCCAGCGCTGCGCATCGAGGATGCCGGGCTGCGTGTGGTGAGTGACAGGGATCACCTGGTGATGATCTTGAGCCACCTCATCAAGAACGCGCAGGAAGCCACCGGAGACGATGGCTACGTCGATGTACGTCTCAGGCGATCCGGCGACAGCGCCCTGATCGAGGTCGAGGACAACGGCAGCGGCATGGACCCGGACTTCGTGCGCAACCGCCTGTTCAAGCCCTTCGAGAGCACCAAGATGGGAAAGGGAATGGGGATCGGCGCCTACCAGGCGCGGCAGTTCGTGCGTGATCTGGGCGGCGAGGTGCAGGTCATGAGCACACCGGATGTCGGCACCACGTTCAGCCTGACTTTACCGCTGGCCCAGATGCCGGCAGACACTCTGAGAGGCGTTGCCTGATGGCTGGTACCGAAGAGAACCGCCGCCTCCTGATCGTGGAGGACGATGACGGCATGCAGCGACAGCTGCGCTGGCACTTCGAGGGCTGGGAGGTACTGCAGGCCTGTGATCGTGAGAGCGCGTTGGCCGAGGTGCGGCGCTCGGAACCTGCGGTGGTCTTGCAAGATTTAGGTCTGCCGCCGGACGCCGAGGGCGTGAGCGAGGGCTTCCGCTGCGTGCAGGAGATCCTGGGGCTTCGACCGCACACCAAGATCATCGTGATCACCGGCCACCACGAAACGCAGAACGCCATGCGCGCCATCTCGATGGGCGCCTGTGACTTCTACGAAAAACCCGTGGACACCGATGTGCTGGACCTGATCGTCCAGCGCGCTTTCCACATCTATCAACTCGAAGACCAGAATCGTCGCCTGCGCTCGAATGCGCGCTCGCCACTCGAGGGAGTGATCGCAGCCGACGCCCGCATGCTGGCCGTGTGCCGCATGATCGAGAAGGTGGCACCCACCAGCGTCACCTGCCTGCTGCTTGGCGAAAGCGGCACCGGCAAGGAGGTGCTGGCACGCGCGATCCACGATCTCAGCCCCCGTGCGGACGAGGCCTTTGTGGCCATCAACTGCGCGGCAGTGCCCGAAACGCTGATGGAGAGCGAGCTCTTCGGCTATGAGAAGGGCGCCTTCACTGGCGCCAACAAGCGCACCTTCGGGAAAGTTGAAACCGCCAATCGCGGCACGCTGTTTCTGGACGAAATCGGCGATATGCCGCTCAGCCTGCAGGCAAAAATGCTGCGCTTCCTGCAACAGCGCGTGGTGGACCGGGTAGGTGGCCGCGAGGAAGTACCCGTGGACGTGCGGGTGGTGTGCGCGACCAACAAGAATCTGCAGCAGATGGTGACCCAGGGCAGTTTTCGCGAAGATCTCTTCTACCGGATCAGCGAGATCGTGGTGGATATACCACCGCTGCGTGAGCGTGGCGGCGACAAGGTACTGTTGGCACGACACCTGTTGACGCAGTTCGCCAAGGAGCACAACCCGCGGGTCGCGACTTTGGGTAGCGATGCCGCCGATTCAATCGAAGCCTATGCCTGGCCGGGAAACATCCGCGAGATGCAGAACCGCATCAAGCGCGCCGTGATCATGGCCGAGAAACGGCACATCGGCGCGGAGGATCTTGGTTTGCCCGGCGTGGCAGGTGCTAATCCCCTGGCGCTGAACCTGCGGGAAGTACGACAAGCCGCGGAGACCACCGCCATCAACCGGGCGCTGGCGCTCGCAGACGGGAACCACTCCAACGCGGCCAAGATGCTGGGCGTGACGCGCCCGACGCTCTATGACTTGATGAGCAAGTACGGGTTGGTGGCGGTGGAGTAACTCCACTGCCCCCGGCGCCACACCTCAGCGGAAGCGGTAACTGGCCGACACGCCCCCGAACAGCTCGTCGTAGGTCTCCGTCCGGGAGGAGTCACGGGAGTCGGTGTTCAGGAAGAGCCGGGCTGTGAGCTGACGCGACAGCGTCCAGTCGAGCAAAAATCCATAGTCCTTGCGCTTGTCCTTACGCCCCCCGTCCGGGTCCTGCGGGAACTCTATTTCCGCGTAACCGGCACGCACTGAGGCTTTCAGCGTCGGCGTCAGGCGGTAGCCGAAAGACGCCGTCACGCCGTCCTCCTTCTGGTCCCGGGGTTCGGTGTCGAAGTCCTGCTCGTCGTG
>CAJADV010000523.1 GCA_903938575.1 uncultured Gammaproteobacteria bacterium | reverse complement strand
CTTCAGCGTCAAACTCGGCATCCGGGATGACCTTGTTGACGAACCCGAGGCTATGGGCCTCGCTGGCCGTCATGAGCTCGCCCATCATCATCATCTCGTTGGCCCGAAGCCGCGGCACGGAGCGATAGATCAGCGCAGAGATCATGAACGGGAACACCCCCACATTGATCTCCGGACATCCAAATCGCACGGATTCTTTGGCGAGCACCAGATCGCAAGCGAGTACGACTCCAAAAGCACCTGCCAGCACGTCACCGTTGGCTGCACAGATGACCGGCTTGCCGAGGGCACCGATGAGCGTGAAGAGCCTCGGGAACCGATCAAGTCCGGCGTATTTCTCTACGGCAGCTCGATCATCGGAGAACGCCTTGAGATCACCACCCGCAGAGAAGATCCGGTCGTGGGACGAACTGAGCACGACCACACGAACCGCTGAGTCATCACGGGCCCTCTCAAAGGCGGCAATCGTCTCGTCGAGGAGGGCATCGCTTAGTGCATTGCGAGTGTCGGGGCTGTCGAGTGTGATCCGAGCGATGCCGCCAGTTTCGACCTCGTAGCGCACTAATGCCGACATCGTGACCTCATCTCGTTCGCGTGGAGTCTGCTTCTCCTAGGAAGAGACTATCGCTCTCGGATTAGACAAAGCAGGTCATATCGGCACAGATGAAGCGACGACGTGCCGATCGAACCGCCCGGCTAACCGGGCATAGCCGACAGCGAGTCCCATGGCGATAAGCACACGCACAGCGCCCACAATCGTGTCCTCGAGCCGTTGCTCGCCAAGATTGGCGACCTGGGCGCTGGAGAAGGCGCTAAAGCACACGATGGTGGGAGTTATCAAAGCCATGTAGATCCAGTAGTGCGGGCTGAATTTTGCGGTGAGTGCCGCGACGCAGAACACTAGGCCGATCACATAGACCAGTGTCAAAGACTGGATCTCGACCACAATCACCCACACAACAACCATGCCGAGCACGGTGCCCAGAAACAGCGCGGTACCCATCACGGTTTCGACCGGGTGCACATAGGCGGAATCGATGTGACTGGGATCGCGCGCCTGGTGGTGGAGCGCATGGATCTTCAGCATCACCGGCCCGTGGAAGAGGAAGCGGTGCATCAGGTAGTAGAAAAAATCGTAGACCATCAGCACCGCGACGATATCCACCACCGCCTTCCAGAGCGGCACCGGCTGCAGGTTGGCGAAGAACGGCGCCACAAACAGGAAAAAAGCCCCATAGAGCACCATGCCGATGATGCGGTTCTGTTTCAGGATGGGGTGGTACTTGGGCTTGGTCAGACGCTGCTCGTCCTCCTGACGGTTCCATTCACGCATCCGCTGCACCGCGGGTATACGGAACGCCAGCCAGCGCCCCAGCATCGTCAGCACCACCACGCTTGCGAAAAGCGCAGCACCGGCCTGCCAGTCGTAGTTCATCGCATCAGCTCCTCTGCCTGACTCTGCAGCAGCCGGGCGAGTGCCCGCGACCCCTGCAAGCCCAGTTGTTGTCTGAGACTCCGCGCCAGCCGGCCGAGTTCGTCCGGCGTGGCGAAAACTTCCTGCTCAAGGCCAAGCGCCTGGTAAAGCGCGACCGCGCGTGACTCCAGGGTGGCGAGCGCACGCACACCGAGCAGATCCGCGAATCCCGCGCCCAGATCATCGACCGAGGCGATGGAATCTTCCAGCAGACGCACCCCGCGGGGCGTCAAGGCCAGCACCACCTGCCGCGCATCATCGGCGTCCGCGCTGCGGCCGATGTAACCGAGCGATTCGAGATCCCGCGCGACCGCGCCGATCGCCTGCTTGCTCACCTGCTGGACACGGGCCATGGTCTGCATGCGGCCTCCGGTAGGCCCGATCAGCGACAGCACCTGTCCGTGCGAGAGTTTCAACTCTTGGTGCCCGCGCGCCCGCGTGCGGTCCATCAGGGTCTGCATCAGGTAGCGGCTCAAGCGCGTCAGCAGCGCGCCGAGTTCTGCGCCTGCCGGCGCTACTGGTGTGCGGCGCCCTGCGCTTGCGGGAAGTGCGGCGTCGAGCTTCGCGAGCACGCGCAGCAGATCCTCCAGCGGGCCCGCACCGATCAGCGCGCCATAACCAGCCTGCAAGCCGCTGATGGCCGCATGGCCGTCACGCGCCAGCGCGCGGCCGCGCGCGGTGAGCATCAGCCGCCGCGCCCGGCGATCGTCAGGATCAGCCTCGCGCCGCAGATACCCCGCCCGCTCGATCTCGTCGGCAGACTGGTTGCAGGCCTGCTTGCTGATGCCGAGCGCCTCGGCCAGATCCGTGAGACGGCAGCCAGCATCGCCGACCAGAGAAATATAGGGCTCGAAACTGATCCGCAACGCCCCGTAACCCTGCTCACCAAGGCAGCGCATGCTTTCGGCCTGCAGATGACGGGCGATGCCGATCAGGTGCCGCGGCAGATTGGCGCTGTAGCGGCGCCACAGTTCGCGATGGCTATCCAGACGGGGGAGACGTGTGCTCATGGGCTGGATAGTAAATAGCCATTGTCCAATTG
>CAJADV010000522.1 GCA_903938575.1 uncultured Gammaproteobacteria bacterium | reverse complement strand
CGTGGAGCCGATATTCCGTTGGAGCGAGCAGGATCTGCGGGAATACGTGCGGAGTCGCGAGTTACCGAGTTGCCGGCATTACTTCGATCCGACCAAGGTTGATGACAGCCGCGAGTGCGGCTTGCACACGGGACTTTAGGAGCGGCAAAAGCGGCCTTACAGCCACGCGCCCCGGCTGCGTCGGTGTCACACGCCCCGGCTGCCTCGCAGTCACACGAAGCGCCCGGCTAGCCAGGCAGTTCGATCCGGATCACAGCACGCCTGTCGATTTTTCGCCCCAGCCAGGCGCTGACATCGACCACCCACATCTGCCAGCCGTATTTGCTGCGCAAGGCGCCAAACGCTGCCTTGCGCTCTGCGGCGTCGGTCACCAGAGAGGCCGTAGCGTCCGTCCACGCGCCGGCTAGTCCGCCACGCCAGTCGCAGGGCGCCACACGCACGCGCGAAGAATTACGCAGCCGCTTGACCTTGCCGGCGTCGCCCGCAGAGAAGGCGTACAGGCATCCCTGGTGCGGCGCGAACCAGACGGGGGTGGGCACCAGCACGCCGCTCTTGCGGAAGGTGCCGAGGCAGAGATAACGCGTGCTGTCGGGGAAGTGTTCCATGCGGCGCTCCCGGGGGGTGCCTCATGGTACACGGGGGCGTGGCTCCGACCATCGAGCCCGGGGAGCGGCGTCTAACGGCACCCCCTTCGACTCAGAGGAAGTAGTCATCACCCTCGAGGCCGAACAGCGACGAGCCGAGATTGCGGGCGAATTTGCCGACGTTGTTCGCCACATGCGTACGGCCGGCGTTGATGTCGAGCCAGGCGCGGTTGACCGGGTGATCGCGGAAGATCGACTGGGCGCCGGAGTGGATCAGGAGACGGTTGACGGCCTCGGCGCATTTCGGTGCCACCAGGGCGGCGTCGTAACGCATCTTGATACGCTCCTCGATGGACGGTACGGCACCGGCGGCGGCGTGCGCCTGCATCAAGTCGAAGTTACGGTACATGATGGTCTTGCACTCATCGATCACCTGCGTGGCCATGGCCGCCGCCTCCTGCGCCCCCGGATCCAGCGCCACCCGTCTGGCATCGTTGAGACCCACGCGTTCGCGGTTGGTCTGCACGAAGCTGTCGAGCGCACCCTGCAGGGCTCCGATCGAGGCTGAACTGACCGCGCGCACGAAAATCTGGCCGAATGGCAGGCGGAAGAGGGCGGCGGTGTTCACAGCGTTACCGGGCGAGCAGCAGTTGAAGCCATCCTGCGACCGGTGCGTGCGGTACTCCGGTACGAAGGCGTCCTCGACCACGATGTCATTGCTGCCCGTGCCCTCGAGTCCGCTCACATCCCAGTTGGCGATGATCCGGTACTCGCCTCGCGGCACCAGGAAGGTACGGTAATCCGCTGGCTCGCCAGCGGCGCCCGGCGGCACCACAGCGCCCAGGAAAGCCCAGTCGCAGTGCTCCGAGCCGCTGGAAAAACTCCAGCGTCCGCTCAGCTGGTAGCCGCCCTCGCGTCGCGTCACCTTGCCCACCGGCATGTAGGACGAGGAGATCAGCGTGTCGTCGTTCACGCCCCAGACATCGCGCTGCGCGCGCTCGTCGAAAAGTCCCAGTTGCCAGTTGTGGATCGCCACCACGCCGAGCACCCAGGCCGTGGACATGCAGCCTTCAGCCAGCGTGGTCTGCACCTCGAAAAAATCCCTGGGCTCCAACTCGTAGCCGCCATGACGCGCGGGCTGCAGGATCTTGAAGAACCCGGCCGTGATCATGTCCTGCACGGTTTGCTCCGGCAGGTGGTGCAGGCGTGCGGCGTCTTTCGCCCGCTCGCGCAGTTGCGGCACCATGGCGCGGGCGCGGGCGCGCAGGGTCTCACCGGTCGGGGCCCGTTCGGACGCTCTCGCGGTGCGGATGCCTGTTGCGACGGTGTTCATCGTTGCGTTCTCCGTTATGTGTGCGGTGATCATCCACGACCCCAGCGGTGACCCCAGTGACTGGTGGTCGTGCTGCGGGTGGGCAGGTAGGTGGACCAGTCGATCTGGACGCCGTCGTAGCCGTATTCCAGCAAGAAACCCGCGGGCGTCTCGACGTACAGCGACACCATGCGGTCGTTGGTATGACGGCCGAGGTTGGTCACGATTTTCACGCCGAGCGCATGCACCCGGTCCATGAACGCGCCCACCGCGTCGATGTCGGGTACCTCCAGCATCAGGTGCACCAGATTGCCGGGCATCGGGTCATGGCTCTCGAAAAGCGCGAGGCTGTGGTGGCGGGGGTTGTTGCAGTGCAGGAAGTGCAGGCCCTGACCCGGATCGGCGGGGTCGTGCGACATCCGCAGTTGCAGGTGATCGGTCTGCCCGAAGCCCATCACCGCGGTGAAGAAGCGGTGCGAGGCCTCGAGGTCGGGTGTGGCCGCCGCGATGTGACCCATGCCGAGGCTGCCGTGATAGCCGGTGACGAAACGCCCTACGCCCGTGGACGTGACCGGCGGCAGGTAGTCGAGCACGAGCCCGTGGAAAAGTTCGCAGGCCAGTCCCCCCGGCGCCGTGAACCAGAGCATCTCTTCGAGCCGCCTCGCAGCACATTCGCTGCGGCTGGCGCGGTGCCAGTCGATCCCGGCTGTTTCCAGGACACGGATCGCGTCCGCGAAGGCGGCGGGTCCGGGAAGTTCCCAGCCGGCGCAGGCGAAGCGGTCGTGGGCGCCGCGTGATACCCGGATCCGCCAGGCGTAATCGTCCATCTTGAGATACAGCACACCGTCCTCGCTCGGCGAGGGTGCAACACCGAGCCCTGCCACCTGCGTGGCGAAATGCTCCCAGCGTTGCAGATCGGTGCTCTCGATCAGCACATAACCCAGCGCGCGGATGTCCATCATGGCGGTCGTGGCCCGCGGCTCAGAGCGTCACGTGCTGCTTGCGCTTCACCAGTTCCGCCGGGACGTCGGCGGCGTCCATGTAGAACTGGCTGTACCACTTGCGCACCATGTTGATCGGGCCGTCGCCCTCGCAGAGCACGGGGTTGCCCACGCGTACCTTGTTGTTCCAGATCTCCACGTCCTGGATGAACGAGGCCACGCTCATCTCGGTGTACTTCGCCACCATGTCCTGGTTCACGGCCTCGGAGAGTGCCGGATCCTTTTTCATCATCACGCCGAAGTTGATGATGAAGCGGTCCATGTGTACCGGGTAATGACTCACCAGCAGGTGCACGGTTACCGGGTGGCCGTAGAGGCTTCCCGTCATCGTGGTGGTCATGTAGGCGGGGCCTTCGTAGATCGCGGTGGTGCTCATGCCGGTGGCGCCGTCCTCGAGGATCTCGTGGCCTCCCTGCATCTCCTGGATGTAGCGGTGACCGTCCTGGATGTTCACGAAGCGCTTGACCCGGGAGTAGTGCACCGGCCCGAAGTGCGCCATGTCGGCCATGTTGTCGACGAGTTCGCGGCAATTGCTGTCGATCGGCACCTGCGTCATGGTCCAGTCGGTCCATTCACCCGAGAAGCAGTCCTCCATGCGCGCGGGCCGCTGCGCCGCGATCGGCGGGTTGCCCTCGGGATCGTTCCACACGAACAGCAGTCCGTTTTCCTCCAGCACCGGCCATGAACCGATGACGGCTTTTTCCGGGATCCGCGCGGCATAGGGGATGTGGTTGCAGACACCGTCAGCACCCCAGCGCCAGCCGTGGAAAGGGCAGACGAGGGAGTCCTCGTGGACATGGCCCTTGCTGAGATCGGCGCCCATGTGCGGGCAATAGGCGTCGAGCACGTGGACCTTGCCGTCGATGTCGCCGCGGTAGGCGGCGAGGCGCTGTCCGAAAGCCTCGAACATGCGCGGCGTGGTGTTGAACTCGCTTGCTTTGTCGAGCACATGCCAGCCGCGCGCATAGCGGACGGGCATGGGATCGGCAACGATCACGTGTGGCTTGCGTGGTGCGCGTACAGGCTGGTTCATGCGTGTCTACCCGCGTTACAGCCGCGTTTTTGCGGCCTTTCAGCGACAGTCTTGTGCGTGCGCTGCGGGGGTGAATCGTCCGAACGGGGGAGCGTTGCGCGGTGATTGCGCCGCGCATGATCCAGATCAAAATCAGGCGGTGGCCACGGCCAGTGCACGACGCGGTGCGGGGTGTCCTTCCACCGTGAGCGAAGGATTCCGCGGGTCGAGGAAATCTGCGAGCGACTCGAAACGCATCCACGCGGTGCGTCGCTGTTCGTCTGCGGTGGTGATGCTGGTGTGGGCGATCCGTGCATCACGGAAACCTGCCTCGTGCAGCCAGCCGAGCAGGGTGTTGCAACTGGGTATCGACCAGACATTACGCATTTTCGCGTAGCGTTCCCCGGGCGCCAGCACGGCGCCTGCAGCCGCATCGATGAAGAGCGTCTCGAGCACCAGCTCTCCACCCGGGCGCAATTGTCCGTGCAGTTCCCGCAGGTGTCCGATCGGGTCGCGACGGTGGTAGATCACACCCATCGAGAACACGGTGTCGAAGCAGCGGCTCTGCGCGGGCAGATCCTCGCTGCCCAGCGGCAGCAGCACCACGGCGGCCGCAGGCTGCTGGCGCTTGAAAGCCTGGAACTGGGCGATGCAGCGCGCGGCCGGATCGACGCCCAGCACGAAGCCCGCACCAGCACCCAGCATGCGCCAGGCGTAGTAGCCATTGCCGCAGCCGACATCGAGCACGCGGCGGCCCGCAAGCGGTGTGATGGACGCTGCCACCCGCGCCCACTTGAGGTCCGAGCGCCACTCGCTGTCGATCGGGACGCCGAGGAGTTCGAAGGGGCCCTTGCGCCAGGGATGCAGCGCGAGCAAGGCCCCATGCAGTGTCTCGCGGGCGTCGGCATCGAGGTCGTGTGCTGTGCCGATTCGAACCACGGGGGAGTCCAGTTCCGCTTCGAGCCTCGGCAAGACAGGCATGGCCGCGAGTGCCGCCTCGAAAGCCGTCGCGTCGCGGTTGGGCGGGCCGCGGAGCGCCCGCTCCAGCGCTGCTTCGAAGTCGTCGCGAGCGGCACCCAGCGGAGCCCCGGCGAGCTCCCGCCGGAGGATCTCGCTGAGGCTCACCGGATCGCCAGCACGGAGACGAAATTCAGGCACTGCAGGACGACAGTCACCTGCGAGAAACCGGCGGCGAACAGTCGCGCGCGGTGGACTGCCAGCGTTTCGGGCACCAGCACATTCTCGATGGCGTTGCGTTTGCGGGCGATCTCGAGCGCGCTGTAGCCCTGCTGGGCCTTGAACTCATGATGCAGCTCGATCAGCAGTTCCTGCTCCCGAGGATCCTCGAAGGCAAGCTTCTCGGAGAGCACCAGCGCGCCGCCTGGCAGAAGCGCTGCACTGATGCGCGCCAGCAGTGGCGTGCGCGCCTCGAGCGGGATGAACTGCAGGGTGAAATTCAGCGCCACCAGCGAACTCGTCGTGATCTCGACATCGAGTATGTCGGCGCAGAGGAGTTCGACGGGAGCGCGGGCGGCGTCCAGCGCCACGATCTCGCGTGCACGCGCGATCATCGGCGCGGAGCTGTCTATGCCCACGATGCGCACGCCTTCGGGCACGTGGTGGCGCATGGCGAGTGTGGAGGCGGCCAGCGAGCAGCCGAGGTCGTGGCAGCTGCTGCCGGGTTGTGCGAAGCGCCGCGCGGCCACGGCCAGCATTTGCAGCGTGAGTCCGTAGCCGGGAACGGAGCGCGCGATCATGTCCTGGAATACACCGGCCACGGCGGCATCGAAGCGGAACGGCAGTTGTGCCGCGGATTCCGCGGCGTAGAGGGTGTCTGGTCCGCCTGCGGGCGGATTCACGCTGGCATGTCTCCCCGCTGCGGGAAAACCGCGTTCCACAGCGCTTTTGCCTGCGGCGCAGGCAGGCCCTTGCGTTGCAGCAGCGCGAGCAGTTCCGTCGGGTCCTGTCCAAGCTCCTCTTCGAGCATCGAAGCCATGCCGCAGAGCCGCCCGAAGTAGAGCGCTCGCGCCAGCGGACTCATGGCATCGACGCCGCGGCGTGCGGCGTGCTCGGCGAGCGCTTCGCGCAGGGGCACCGGCAGTTCCCACTCCCGGGCGATGAGCCCTGCCAGCACCTCGGCGCGCTCGTCGATCAGCCGGGTGAACACCTCGGCACGCGGGAGCGAGCCTGAGGCCTGCTGGTAGGTCGAGACGGTCAGCCTGAACAGCACGATGTAACCGAGGTGGTAAAGCAGGGTGAGCAGGTGCGCGGCGAAACTGTCGCAATCGCGCGTGACCCGCGCGTAGGCCTGGGCGCCCAGCGCCGAGCGTTGGGCGAGTGACCAGATGGTGACGGAAAACTGCTCGAAGTAGCCGCGCGGCACCTGGAACACGGGCTGCATCACGGTGCTGGCTACCAGCGAGCGCAAACCTTCCATCCCGAGCATCACCACCGCACGGCCGAGGGTGTCGATCGGATCCTTGCCAACCCGGTAGTAGGAGCTGTTCGCCATGCGCAACACGTCTCCGGTGAGCACCGGATCCTGCATGATGATCTCGACCAGTTCCTTCAGCGAGCTGTCGCTGTTCTTGATGGCGGCCAAGAGGCGCGGAATGATCAGCGGCTTGCGCGGGAAGAACTCCCGTTCGGTGACGGCCTGCGCCAGCGAGGCGCGCACGCTGGCCATCACGGCCTCGTGTTCGCCCAGCACGGCGTAGTTGAAGTTGGTGGTGCCGAAGGCCTTGCGATAGACCTCGAGCGTCATGAGCTCCAGCGAGGGGTCGAGGTAGGGGATCGGCAATCCGTCGCCGAAACTGTGCTCGCCCTCCTGCGGCAGCAGCTGCGACAGCCCCCAGGAGCCGTCCCTGCCGCCGCTCTGGGCGCGGTCGCGCAGGCGCGCGACGACCACCACCAGCATGACCAGCAGTATTGCCGCCAGCAGCACGGCGATGCGCATCACGAATTGATCCGGCGCCATGGGGTGGTTCGCAAGCTGTCCGCGGGGATTCGGGGAGGATTATAGTCGGCGTGAGAGGAAACGACGTATTAACGGCGCGCCGGGCCTTTGGCGCGTACCGAGGACAAGCCGCTGGACCGGATCCTTACAGGCAGTTTCGAGCGCCGCCTGCGCCTTACGCGCAGCGGTCTGCTGGCGGGCACGCGCTACATGGCGCAGGCAGCGGGATCGCTGCTTGCGCCGCCGCTGGAGCGCGAAGCCCGGCGGCGCGCCGCGCTGGGCGAGCAGGCGCGCTTCCTGGTGGGGGAGCTGGGCCGCTTGAAGGGCAGCGTCGTCAAGATCGGCCAGATGATGGCCATTTACGGCGAGCACTTTCTGCCAGAGGAGGTCACAGCGGCCCTGCACACGCTGGAGGACCGCACCACCGCGCTCGGTTGGAGCGCGATCCGCCGCGAGTTGCAGCATGAACTCGGCTCGCGTCGGTTGGCGGAACTGGAGATCGATCCGGTCCCGATCGCGGCGGCCTCGCTGGGACAGGTGCATTTGGCGCGGCGGCGCAGCGATGGCCGCGCGATATGCCTCAAGGTGCAGTACCCGGGTGTCGCGGACTCCATCGACTCCGACATCGATGCTGTGGCCGGGCTGCTGCGATTCGGGCGACTCGCAGGCGCCGCCCCGGGCGCGGATTTCTCGGGTTGGCTTGAGGCGGTGCGCGGCATGTTGCGCCGCGAGGTGGATTACCGGCTCGAGGCGCTCACCACGTCGAGCTACCACCGGCGGTTGCGGCGCGATCCGCGTTTCGTGGTGCCGGAAGTGATAGAGGAATACTCCACGGCCCATGTGCTGGCCACCAGTTTCGAGCACGGGTTCGGCGTGACCAGCGCCGATGTCGAGGCGCTCCCGCTGGAGCGTCGCAGTCGCGTGGGGCGCGAATTTCTCGATCTTTTCCTGCGGGAAGTCTTCGAGTGGCGCGAGTTGCAGACTGATCCCAATTTCGGCAACTACCGCATCCGTCCCGCGAGTTCCTCGCGCGGCAGGGACAAGCTCGTGCTGCTCGACTTCGGCGCCGTAGAGGCCTTTCCCGACAGTTTCATCGAACCGCTGCGGGAGATGATCCGCGGGGCTTATCTCGGCGATCTCGATCGGGTGTTGCAGGGAGCGCTAGCCCTGCATTTCGTGGAGCCGCATTACCCGGAAGAGGCCCAGCGCTCCTTTGCCGAGGTTTGCGCCGGCGTGATCGAACCGCTAACCGCGCGCGGCTCAAGCATCCCGCCGTCGGCTGTGGGTGTGAGTGGCGCCTACAGCTGGCGCAACAGCGATTTGCCCAACCGCGTAGCCCGGCGCGCCGCCAAGGCCGCTTTCAGTCCGTATTTCGAGCTGCCACCCCGGGAGTTCGTGTTCCTGAACCGCAAGCTGATCGGTGTTTACACCTTCATAGCGGTGCTCGGCGCCGAATTCGACGGCGCCGATATCATCGAGCGTTATCTGTAGCGTGGCGCTTGCCTTGCCTTGCCTTGCCTTGCCGCGTGCCGTGCCGTCAGGGTGTTCGGGCCAGCGCGTCGCGCAGCCGGCGCGCCCGGTCCTTGAGCACCGCCCGGTTGCCTGGTCCTGCGCGGATCAGGAGTTTCTGGGCGTCTGGCAGGGATTCCAGCGCAGGATCGGCGTACTTGTAGAACACGGCGGGCTGCACCAGTTCGATCTCACCCTCAAGATCAGGCGCTGCGAGTATCAGCTCGAGCCCCCCGATCAGGGCGCCACGTACAGTGCCACCATCCGTGCCCAGTTCCCCCCAAGCCTGCTGCAGCAGAGGTTCGTAGCGGTTGAACCAGCCGGCGAGGGCGTTGGCATCCAGTGCCGCCACGGTGTCCGTTAGCACGTCATAGCGACTGAAATTGCCCGGGGCAAGGAAGATGCGGTCTTCCCGCTCGATTACCTGCATCTTGCCTGTGGGCGATGGTATGGGGAGGCGATCGCGCAGCAACTTGCCGCGGCCGAAGCTTTCGGCCAGCACGGCGATGCGACGCAGCAGTTCGGTGGGTACCAGCGCGGGTTGGGCGGTCGCCGGCAGCACATCGCTCAGTGAGGCGCGCACTTCAGGATCGCTTGCTTCCAGCGTTGGCAGGGGGGGCGCTTCGATCGCGGGAGCGCCCATGTCCACGGGGGGCGGTTGAACCCGCGTCGACGTTGCCGCGGACGGCGCCGCGGCAGCGGGCGTGGCTGGCGCCGAGATCTGCCCCCCGATGGTCTGCACTGCGACGGGTGGCAAACGCGTATCGGTGGAAACCAGCAGCGAGCGAACGGCCCAGCCTAGCCCTGCGAGCACGCCGAGCGCGATAACCGCAAAGAGCAGGGGGCGTCGGCGCGGCGGTGGCCCGCCTATTCGGTCCGTGCCTTCAGCTTGCATGGCTGTCTCCTTCTCGATGAGCTGGCCGCGAGGCTAGACCGCTGAGAGGGGCGGGTCAAACGCGCCTTGCCCCTCCGCGTCGCGCCCGATAAGGTCTCCCCGCTACGCGCCCCCACCAGGAGATCCCCCGATGAGTCTGACCCTGCCGCTTCTTGCGGCGATCACTGCAGCGCTTGCATGGAATCTCGAGCGCCCCGTTTACCGCCACAAATGGGGCCATGCGCTCAGTTTCGTGTTCGGCTGGCTGGTCGGTGAGCTTGCGCCTTTCGTGGTCGCGGTCGAGGTGCTGCTGGTGCTGGCGGCGCTCGCCGGTGAGGGGCTCTCCGGCGTGGTGGACACGCTCTCGCTGCTGGTGCTGCTGATCAGTTGGGGCGTGATGCTGCGTCACTACAGTGGGGGTGGCGATGCCGCGTTGATCATCGAGCAGGCGCTGTGTAGGGCCTTGGGAGATGACTACCGGCAGCGCATCAGTCCGGCGTTAAGCGCGCGCTTCCCGCTTGCCGTCCTGCCGTCGGTGCTGGCTCGGCCCTTCCGGCTCGACCTGCCAGAGGTCACCCGGGTAAAGGACATCCAGTACGCCGAGGAGCAGGGCATCAGGCTGTGTCTGGATATCTACCACCGCGACGATATGCCGCGCGGGTGTCCGGTGCTGTTCCAGATCCACGGCGGTGGCTGGACCGAAAAACTGGGCAGCAAGAACGAACAAGCCCGCCCCTTGATGAATCATATGGCCGCTCGCGGCTGGGTCTGTGTGAGTGTCGATTACCGGCTGAGTCCGACAGCCACGTTTCCGGCGCATATCATTGACTGCAAGCGCGCGCTCGCCTGGGTGCGCGAGAATGTCTCGCGCTGGGGCGGTGACCCGACGTTCATCGTGGCCACCGGGGGCTCGGCAGGTGGCCATCTGAGCTCGCTGCTTGCACTGAGTGCCAATGATCCAGCCTGGCAGCCGGGTTTCGAGGGCGTCGACACACGCGTGCAGGGCTGCGTGCCTTTTTACGGCGTTTATGATTTCACCGAACGCTCCGGACTCAAGCAGAACCGCGTGCTCTTCGAGGCGCTGGAGTCCTCGATCATGAAAACGCCCTACGCGGCGGCGCCCGATGCCTACGCGCAGGCCTCCCCGCTCTCGCGGGTTCATGCCGATGCGCCCCCGTTTCTGGTGATCCACGGCGATCGTGACAGCCTGTGCCCGGTTGCCGAGGCGAAGCTGTTTGCACGAACGCTCGCCGGGGTCTCGGAGAGCCCGGTGGCGTATGCGGAAATTCCGGGCGCGCAGCATGCCTTCGACATCTTCCGCTCGCTGCGCAGCGAGCTGGTGATGCATGGCGTGGAGCGTTTCCTCGCGCACCTCCACACCGCAAGGCTCGCGTCCATGCGGCCCGAACAGGGCGCGACGGACTCGACTGGAGGACAGCTAGGGCGCTGAGGCCGGCGGCGCGAAGCGTCGCCAGGCGCGCGTGAGTTCGGAGCTCACCCGCAGTGACAGGTCTTTCAGTGCCACCGACTCCGCGGTGCCCTGCAGTTCCACGAGCAACTCGCGGAGCTGGCGGTCGATACGGCGCACCAGCCACAGTGCCTCGCGCAGCGTGACGGCGACATCTCCGATGCCCGGATCACTGCGGCCCTGGCGCAGATTGTCCTGTAGCCACGCGGCCAGCGCGTCCTCGCCGAGCCCGGCGGCCCGCGCGATACGCTGCAGTTCCTCCAGCATCTGCAGCAGGCTGCTTGCGTTGCGGTCTTGCGGCAGCGTCTCCAGCAGGACGCGGGCATCGGGAACTGCCGCCACGATCACCTGCAGCGAACGGTTGGCGTCGATCAGGGCCTGCAGCGAGCCAGACGCCGTGGCACCGTCCGCCGTGGGGGAAGCACTGCGCGCGGCGAGCAACGCTCGAGCGGTGGGGCGGTAGTTCTCGATGCCCCAGGTGCGGCGATTGACCTGCAGGAAGGGCAGGCAGTCGGCGAGCCCCGCGAGGGGCTTCTCCAGTGCCTCGAAGCGCAGCGCATGCAGTATGTTGACTAGCCCGAGAATCCCGCTCAACGGATCGAGATCCTCGCCTTGGCGGCCGCTTGGGTAGCCGGCGCCATCGTGGCGCTCGTGGTGCTCGGCCACGATCACCGCGAGCCGTGGCGGCATCTCGGCCCACGATTGCGCGATCACCTGGGCGCTTAGCGAGGGGTGCTGCCGCAGCACCGCCCAGTCCTCCGCGCGGATGTCGCTGCGGCCCTCGCTAAGGGCAGGCGCGATATGCAGCAGGCCCGCGTCGTGCCACAGGCCGGCGAGGAACACGAGTTCGATGTCGGCGGCTTCCAGTCCCCGGCTCGCGGCGATGACGCTCGCCATCCAGGCGCTAAACAGGGCGCGATGGAACACCCTGGGCAGTGCGCGCTGCATCACAGCCAGTTTTTGCCGCAGGGCCCGGGGCGCACGCAGCTGCAGGCAGAGCCTACGGGTCATCTCCTGCAGGCCCAGCACGCCGGAGATGGCGGCCAGGTCGGGTTCCGAGGCGATCAGATCGGTCATCAGCGACAACAGATCTGCCGGCTCGGGCGTCAGCCG
>CAJADV010000521.1 GCA_903938575.1 uncultured Gammaproteobacteria bacterium | reverse complement strand
TGCCAGTGGACCCATCGAAGCTGAGGGGTCCTATCTGCCGCTCCAGCCAGCCTTGGGGGTCGGCGCGGGCAACGGAAATCTCGCCGTGGCGGGCGCCCATCCCGAAGCGGTTGGCGGCGATTTCGCCCGTGGCCCGGTTCATTCGTTGCTCCTTGATGCTGTCATCGTTCGTCACGTCGGAGATAAGGCCTCAGACGCGCCCGGAGCGCGGATTCCTTCTCCCCGCAGCGCTCAGCACGCCAGAACCCGCGTAAGGAAAGGCAGGCTTCGCTCCATGCGGTAATCGATGCCCGAGTGGGTGTCGTCGAACTCCTCGTATGTGTGGCCGATGCGGGCTTTGGCCAGTGCGAGCGAGAGCTGCCGCGTGCCGTAGTGGATGTGGTACTGATCGCGCCAGCCACAGTCGATCCAGATGCCGCGCATCGACTTCAGCCCTGCGCGATGCGCGCGGACCATGTGCACCGGGTCGTGCGCGAGCCACTTCGCCCAGCGCACCGGGATGATCGCGCCGGTCTCGAGATCGAAAGGCAGCCTGAAGCCATTCGGCGCCCGCGGGTCGGGGTCGTAGCTGGCGGCCATCGCGAGGTTCATCAGCGCGTGCACCTCCGCGCCGCCCGGACGCTCCTTGCGCCAGATGTGTTCGAGAAAACGCCGCACCCTGCCGTCATCAATCCCCGGTGTGAGTTTCGCGGCGTTGCGCGCCACGTCGATCTTGCCTGCACGTCGCGCAGGCGTGGCGTGGCGCTCCAGCGTGTGCAGGGTGTTGGGCCAGTCGGCGCGGTAGCAGAAATCGAAGTAGGCGTCCCCCGAATGGTTGGCCACCGCGCCCCAGTACGCCGCGTATTTCATCGCGTGAACGATGGCGCCGTAGCCGCCGGAGGACTTGCCGAAGCAACCCCGCGATTCGCGCGAGGCAAGCGTGCGGAACTCGCGATCCACGGTGGGGATCAGTTCGCGGGTGAGGTAGTCAGCGTAGCGGCCGATGGCGCTCGAGTTGATGTACTGGTTGCCGCCGAGCGCCGTGAAGCAGTCGGGGAACACCAGTATCGCGGGCGCCATGCGCTTGTCGTGCACGAGTCGCGCCGCACGTTCGGGGATGTTCTCGTCGAAGGCCCGCCAGGCGAGGTGCGCGGGTCCCGAACCGGTGTATCCCGCGAGGTCGAAGAGCACCGGGAAGCGTTTGGCGCTGGAGGCGTCGTACTGCGGCGGCAGCCAGACATGGAGCTTGCGCACGTGCGGGTCGCCGAGAGGATTTCCCGCCAGCACGCGCGAGACATGCTCCAGCACGACTATCCGTCCCTCAGGGCAGCTTGGGCGCTTGATGGCCATGCCGGGTCTCCGCAGTGTGGGCAAGGCGGATGGTAGCGCGCCTTGCTGGGCTGCAGGTGCCGGAGCAGTCCCGGGCGCGGCATACTGCCGCCCGGAGGTTCCAGCGCATATGCACCCATTTGCCCGAGGTTTGGTGGTCGCACTGTTGCTGGTGCCGGCCCTTGCCAGCGCGCAACCCTTGCAGCCGGCCGCAGCGGTTGCCGCCGGGCGCCCTGCGCTCGCGCTGCCGCTCGCCTGCACGCTGGGCAAGGACTGCTGGGTAGCGAATTATTTCGATGTCGATGCCTCAACGTCTGTCGCCCGCGATTTCCGCTGCCATGCCCGGAGCTACGAGGGGCACGACGGCACCGATATCGCCATCCGTGATCAGGGTGAGATGCGTCGCGGCGTGCCGGTTCTGGCGGCAGCTGCGGGCACCGTTCGCAATATCCGCGATGCGATGGACGATGCGGGCGTGACGGATCCGGCCGCGGTCGCAGGCCTCAAGGGGCGCGACTGCGGCAATGGCGTGGTGATCGATCACGGCGGCGGCTGGCAGACCCAGTACTGCCATCTGCGCCGCGGCAGTGTGGCGGTAAAGCCCGGGCAGGCGGTCGTGGCGGGTGCGCCACTGGGGCTCGTCGGCCTTTCGGGCCGCACAGAATTCCCCCACCTCCATCTCACGCTGCGGCTCGGCACGATGCAGATCGATCCCTTCACCGGCCTGCCTTCGCAGCAAGGTTGCGGCGGTGCGGCCAAGTCCCTGTGGCGCGCGGACGCTGGCATCGACTACGAGGATGTGGCCCTCTACAACGCAGGTTTCAGCGTGGGTCCGCCCGCTATCGAGGCAATCCGCAATGGCGCGCGGCTCGAGGGGGCGGTCGACGAGACCGCGCCCGCGCTGGTGCTGTGGGTAGACATGTTCGGCGTGCAGGCCGGCGATCGCCTGCTCTTCTCGATACGCGATCCCGCAGGGCGTGTGGTGCACCGGTCCGAGCAGATCGTCGATCGCACCCAGGCCCGGCGTTATGCCTTCTCGGGTCTGAAGCGCCCGGCTGCGGCCTGGATCACAGGCAGCTACACCGGAGAGATCGTGCACCTGCGCCAGCGCGCGGGGCAGGAACTCATGCGTCGCGTGATGGCCGTGCAGCAGGTCAGTGCTCCCGGCTAGCCCTCAGCACCACGCGAAGCGCGGTTGCTCGAAGTGACTCACCCGCGTGTCGCGCTCGGCGAGCGCCACCTCGCGGAACTGGTAGATCACGGCCGCGGTGGGCGCGTGAACCTCGTCGTCCAGGCTGTGCAGGTGGATCGATAGCACCGGGTGGTCGCCAAAGGGCGCCTCGCGCAGCGTGGGCACGTGTGCGTGCATCAGGTCGGCGAGCGGCACCCGGAAACAGTGGGCCACCTCGGAGGGGGCCGGCGCCAGCGTGGAGTCGTCCTCTACCCACGCCACGAAAGGCCGCATCCGGAAACCCGAGCGCGTCGGAAAATCATCCAGCCGTCCGAGCACGCTGCTGGCGTCGATGTCGAGCCCCAGCTCCTCCCGCAGCTCGCGCAGCGCCGCTTGCAGGTCGGTCTCGCCCGGATCCAGCCGCCCCCCCGGCAGCGCGAACTGCCCGGCGTGGCGGTTCATGGTGGCGGGTCTTTCGGTGAGCAGGAAGCAGGCCTCGCCGCTGCGCGGGCAGCGCACCAGGGCGAAGACCACGGCGGCGGGGCGCAGCCCCTCACGCTCATGATCGGCGTGCTCAAAGGCGGCCAGGCGGGTGCGGATGGTCTCGCGCAGGGCAGGGCTGAACTGGAGGTCGATGTTGCGCTCCCCGGCGGATTTGGCCGCAGTGTAGTGTGGGTTTACAGCCGCGCATGCTAGCAGCTGGGTTCGTTCCGGGCTCGCGTTTGGCCATCGAGTCTGGACGCCGTCGCCTCGGGTCGTCATCCTCGGCGCTCGCACTCTTTCACGCGTCGCGGTTTTGGCGCTCGCCTCTGCACTGACCGGAGCCACTAGCGCATGTTGCGTATCCATTGCCTGATCCTTGCGGCCCTGCTGAGCGCGGCGGCGCTTGCCGATGTCACGCCTCCCCCCGCGGCCGGGCGCTTCAGCCTTGATGACGTCTACACCCCGGTGGCCGCCACCGGCGGCATGGTGGTGAGCGAGGAGGAACTCGCCTCGGAGATTGGTGCCACCATCCTCAGGCGCGGCGGCAACGCTGTGGACGCAGCGGTGGCCACGGCTCTGGCACTGGCCGTGGTGTTGCCCGAGGCGGGCAACCTGGGCGGCGGCGGTTTCATGCTCGTGCATCTTGCGAAAGAGCACCGCACCATCGCACTCGACTACCGCGAGATCGCGCCCCGCGCAGCCACCCGTGACATGTACCTGAAGCCCGACGGCAGCGTTGATCACGACGAACTCGATCACGGCGCGAAGGCCGTGGGCGTGCCGGGCACCGTGGCGGGCCTTGCCTACGCGCTCGAGCATTGGGGCACCATGAAATGGTGGCAGCTGGTGGATCCCGCGCTTGCTCTCGCCGACAAGGGCTATGTGCTCAATGCCACGCAGGCAGCCTCGCTCGAGATGGGGCGCGAGCGGCTGTTACTGAATGACGAGGCGAAGCGCGTCTACCTTGCGGCCGACGGCAGTGCGCCGCCGATGGGCACGCGCCGGCGCTACACCGATCTTGCGGCTACGCTCAAATTGCTGAAGTCCGTGGGGCCGAAGGCCATCTACGGCGGCGCGATCGGGCAGAAAATCGTCGATGAACTGCAGGGTCGGGGTGGCGTGCTCACCATGGAAGACCTGCTGAGTTACCACGTGACGGAGCGGGCTCCCGTGACGGGCACGTATCGCGGTTTCGAGGTGGTGTCCATGCCGCCGCCCTCATCCGGCGGCGTACATCTCATCGAGATGCTGAACATCCTCGAAGGCTGGCCCTTGGCCGCGATGGGCGCGGGCAGCGCGCAGGGCACGCACTTGATGACCGAGGCCATGCGCCGTGCCTATGCCGATCGCAGCGAATATCTGGGCGATCCCGGCTTCGTGCCCGTGCCGGTGGCTGCGCTCACCAGCAAGGATTACGCCGCGGCGCTGCGCTCGCAGATCAACCCCGATCACGCGACTGCGTCGGCGACGGTCAAACCCGGCAAGCTCGCACCCTACGAAAGTCACCAGACCACGCATTTTTCCGTGATGGACCGCGACGGCAACGCCGTGGCCAACACCTACACGCTCAACTGGAGTTACGGCAGCGGCATCGTGGCCAAGGGCACGGGCATCCTGCTGAACAACGAGATGGATGACTTCAGCGCGAAGCCCGGCGAACCGAACGCCTTCGGTTTGATCGGCGGCGAGGCAAATGCGGTGCAGCCCGGCAAGAAACCCTTGTCCTCGATGACGCCCACCCTGCTCATGAAGGACAACAAGGTGTTTCTGGTGACCGGCTCGCCCGGTGGCAGCCAGATCATCACCACGGTGCTGCAGACCATCGTGAACGTTGTCGATCACGGCATGAACATTCAGGCCGCCACCAATGCGCCGCGTGTGCATCACCAGTGGTGGCCCGACGAGTTGCTGGTGGAGCGCACCTTGAATCCCGACACCATCGCGCTGCTGCGCTCGCGCGGTCATACCGTGACACCGACTTATCCGATTGGCACCACGCAGACGATCCTCTACTGGGATGGCCTGTTCCAGGGCGCCGCCGACCCGCGCCGCGGGGGTGGCAAGGCAGTGGGCCTGTAGGCGCGCGCTCAGGTGAGACAAGTCGCGGGCTGGCTCCGCTCAGGCGCGAGGCCCTGATCAGAGGCCGTTTTGCAGGATCTGGCGAAACCCGCGTACGTCGTAGCCAGCGCTCGCGGCGGCCGCGATAACCTCGTCCGGCTTGCAATTGCCGGCCTGCGCCAGGGCCCACAGGTTCGTGCAGCGCGTGCCGGAGCGGCAGAAGGCCAGCACGGGCCCCTCGGCCGTGGCGAGCAGCTCCCGGAACTGCAGCACGTCGTCGATGGTGAGGCCGCCTGAGTTGACCGGCTGGTAGTGG
>CAJADV010000520.1 GCA_903938575.1 uncultured Gammaproteobacteria bacterium | reverse complement strand
GTCGGTGGCAGCCGTGTCGTCGGTGGCAGCCGTGTCGTCGGTGGCAGACGTGTCGTCGGTGGCAGCCGTGTCGTCGGTAACAGCCGTGTCGTCGGTATTGACCACCTCAGCTTCGGCGTCGCCACCCTCATCGATCATCTCCACCGAGGGATCTACGGGGTGAGGCAGGTCGATGTCCTCGACCACGAACACTGGCTCGGACGTCTCACCGGTGTCTCCCGGCATGGGATCGACGTGTACCTCAGGCACGGGATCAACCTGCACCTCGGGCCCGTCCGTGGCGGTTATGCCCGTATCGATGGAGTCATCTGCCTGGGCCAGGGAAACGCCCAGCGTGGCGCCAGCGGCGATGATGAACAGACTCAGTTTGCGCATGCAGGATCACTCCGATTAAGGGTTTGTTCAGGGGAAGCCAGAAAAACTCCGGCGTCCATGCCACGAGACACGCCCGGAGCCGGCCAAAGGTTCCATGGCGATGAAAAAATTTGCGTGCTCATCAATAACGCCACTCGAAACCCGCCAGCAGGGTGCTGCGGTCGTGGTCATAGTCGTCAACTCTGGAGCGGTTGTCGGAAAAGCGGTAATCCAGCAAGAGCCCCCAATCACGGCCAGCCTGGAAGCGCAGCGAGGCCCCGGCCTGCAGCAGATCGTCCTCGCGCCTGTCGGCCTCGGGCGCTTTGTCGTCATAGCGACTGCGTCGCCAGGACGCGCTCAGGCTGGCCTCGAGCCGGGGCGTCAGCGCACGACTCACGCGCACGAAGGGGCCGTGGCGCAGCGGCGCCTGCCCGTAGACGATATCGGCACCCACGCCATCGCCCTGCGCGCTCTGCTCGAGCTCATAGCCAGCGCGCAATTGCAGCCCACCGAGGTTCACATCCTGCGCGACAAGGGCACGCTGACGGCTGCCGTCGAGGTAGTCGAATTCGGTGTCTGCACTGACATGCGCCGGCTGGTAACGCAGCCGCAGCGTCGATTTTCCCACGCGCCTGACGGCTTCAAAGCCCAGACCCGCCGACTGCACCAGGCTGTTGTCGCGCAGGAGTATCGACTCGCTCTCGGCAGCGAGCGACAGACGCCACGCACCCGGGCGCCAGGTCCGGCGCAGGCTCAGCTGCAGGGAGCTCTGGTCGAGTTCGTCATCGGTTTCGTAGTCGCGCCGGAAGGCCGTGGCCAGCACATCGAATTCCTGCTCCCACGGCAGCGGGTACACGCCCTGCCCAACCATGTCGACATAGGCGGATTCCGGATCCTGTCCGGCGACTTCCACTGCTTTGGACACCCGGTTCCGGTTGTCGTCAAAACCGGCGCCGAGCATCGCATAGGCGGTGGCCGTGCGCGCATCCGGACGCTCACCGAGGCGGGAGAGCGCCGCACGGGCGAGGTCGCGCAAGCGGGGCGAATCGCCAGCAGCGGCGGCACGCAGGTGCTTCGAGGCGCGGTCGCTTTGCCCCAGCCGGGCCGCGACCAGGCCGAGGTGGTATTCGGCGATGGCACTCATGCCCGGCTCAGGTCGCAGGCGGAGGAAAATCTTGCGCGCGGCAACATAATCGCCCGTGCGGTACAGGGTGAGCCCGAGATTGAATTGCACGGCACTGTCATCGGGCTGTTCCGCTGCCGCCTGCCGGAAATACCGCAGAGCAGTCGGAAAATCACTCTCTCGGTAGGCTTGAACGCCAGCCTCCATGGCCGAGCCGGCCAGCGCCGCGGGGGGGCAGCCCGCGAGCACCAGGCACAGCAGCACACCGCGCATGGATCTGCACGCCTCAGCGGAAACGGAGCGGGGCACGATGGTCGTCAAGGGTAGGCTCGCAGGGCTCTCGTTCAGAGATGGTCGGCAGCAGCACCGGGCATGAAAATTTTATAACACGCCTCAGCGCGGCGTATCGGGCGCAAGCACATCCTTGCTCGTATCGACATCCGCGACCGGCACGGCCGCCTCGCGCGCAACCGACGCGCCGATGTCATCGGCCATCGGTGCGTAAAGGCTCCGCCGCTGCTCGGGCTCGACGCCCGGCAGATCGTGCTCGGTGGGCACGGGGAGCATCAGGCGCGGCATCGCGATGCGGCCCGTGGCGCGCGCTGCGTTCTCGCCGGGATCCATCACATCCATCTCGAGGCCCTGCAGTCCGCTGTCAGCCCTGACCGACAGGCTGCACACAAGCCCTGCAACACCCAGAAGGGCAGACAACCTAGACATCGGTCTTCTCCATGGCTGCTGCAGTCGCGACAACGCGCACCGAGAACTGGCGGCGCTCGGCGCCGTGGTTCAACGTGGCGGTAAGCACGCCGCCGTCTCCGCGCACCTCCACCGGTAGCTCGAGCAGGTTCGGACCGGCCTGAATATCGGATGTCCACACCAGCTGGCGCTGGCCCGGGTAACCCGCCAGTTCCACACCCTCGGGTAGTTCGATCTCGATCGTGACGCCCTGCAGCGCATCCTCGCTGCGGAACACCAGCCGGAGCGGCTCGTTGGCGATGGCCATGACCTCGGGGAGCGTCTCGCGGCTGAACCACAGGCCGATCACCATCACAAGACTTGCCGCCAGCGCCCCGCCAAGCCACGCGGGACGCGCCCGGGACACAGGCCTCTGAACGGGACTCACCGCGTGGGCACGGGCGAGCACGCGATCGGCAAAACCGGCGACGGGGGGCGGCAGGGGCATGGCCGCCAGGCGCTGCTGCAAGGTCACCATGGCACCGCGAGCGACCATACACGCGCCGCAACCGCGCAGATGCTCGGCAAGGCTGGCCTCGTCCGGGTGCTCCAGCGAACCGTCGAGCTGCTCCTCGAGGAGCAAAAGGGCACGGGTGCAGTTCATACAGCGAACCTCGCTACGGAAAGGGTTTCAGCGCCTGCGGAGGGATCCTCCAGCAGCGCGCGTAAATTGGCGCGCCCGCGATGCAGGCGGGATTTCAGGGTGCCCAGTGGCACCTGGAGCTGCACGGCGAGTTCATCGAGGGTGTAGCCCTCCATGTCGTGCCAGGCGATCAAGGCGCGGTGGTCCGTGGACAACGCGGAGAGCGCTGCCTGCAGCCTGCCCTCGCGCTGGTTGCGCTCCACCGCCTGCTCGGGGGAGTCCGACACCTCATCGACAAGCGAGTCCAGCGCGTCATCGCCGGCCAGCCGGCTGCCCAGCGCGGCCTCCTGACGACGCCGCTGCCGGGTCTGATCGATATAGAGATGGTAGAGCGCGCGGGCAAGCCACGGGCCCGGCAGATCGAGCGCGGCCAGTCGCTCCTCCTGCGGCAGGAGCTTGATCAGCAGGTTCTGGACCAGGTCCTCGGCATCTTCGCGCGAGTGAGTGAACCGATAGGCAAGGCGGTACAGGCGGTCGAGGTGCGGCCGCACGAGAGAGTCGAAACGGGACTCCCGCACAGGCACGATCGTTGGCTTGAACCACTTCATATTGGCCTTACACGCTCGGAAAGCGCTTTGGGTTCCATGCGGCGCGCTTCTGTTGTCCCGCTGTCCCCCCAAGGGACGCCGCATTATGCTTGCAGGGAAGCAATCCAACCCCCCCCATCGACCCTTTCCCATGCACGAACCGGTCGCGCTGCCAGAGATCGGATCCTGCCTCTGCGAGGATCGGACATGACAAAACTCATCAAGTTCCTGCACACCATGGGCGCCATCGGCTTCGCGGGTGCGATCGCCGCGCAGCTGGTGCTGGTGTCGCTCACGCCCGAGCCCGCACAGCTCGCCGAGTACGCGCTCATGCGTGCGGGAATCGCGGCGGTCAGCAAGTGGATCCTCTTCCCCTCCATGGCCGCCGTGGTGGTGAGCGGCCTGCTGGCGATGGCCTTCAACCCCGCCTACCACGATGTGTTCTGGGCGTGGATCAAGCTCCTGTTCGGCATCGCGGTCTTCGAGGGCACGCTGGTCGGCGTGCACGGCCCGGTGATGCGCGAAGCGGCCAAGGCCGCCGAGGCGCTGGCGGGCAAGATCCCGGTGAGCGAACTCGGCCACACGATGCACAACGAGTCAGGCGCAATGCTCACTATCCTTGCGGTAGCCGTACTGAATGTCGTGATGGGCGTATGGCGGCCGCGCTCGCTCGGGCTCTTCAAACCCTGAGAGTTGGGCTCAATCCCGGAATCGTTTCACCAGATCACCGTAGGCATCGATCCGCCGGTCCCGCAGGAAGGGCCAGATGCGGCGCACATCCTCGCTGCGGCCGAGGTCGATATCTGTCAGCAAGACTTCAGCGCTGTCCCCGGAGGCCACCGACAGGAACTCCCCCTGCGGCCCCGCCACGAAGCTGTGGCCCCAGAAATCGAGCCCCGGCGCCTGTGCGTCCGGAGATGCCTCGTGCCCGATGCGGTTTGCCACCAGCACGGGTAGCCCGTTCGCCACGGCGTGCGCGCGCTGCACCGTGACCCAGGCATCACGCTGACGGTTTTTCTCGGCGGCCTCGTCACGGGGATCCCAGCCAATCGCCGTGGGATAGAGCAGCAGGTCCGCGCCGGCAAGCGCCATCAGGCGAGCGGCCTCCGGGTACCACTGGTCCCAGCACACCAGCACACCGAGCTTGCCCACCGAGGTGGCGATGGGCGTGAAGCCCAGGTCGCCGGGCGTGAAATAGAACTTCTCGTAGTAAGCGGGATCGTCGGGGATATGCATCTTGCGATAGCGCCCGGCGATGCTGCCGTCACGCTCGAAGACCACCGCGGTGTTGTGGTAGAGCCCGGGCGCGCGACGCTCGAAGAGCGAGGCCACCAGCACCACGCCGCACTCCTGCGCCAGACTCCCGAGAAACGCCGTGCCCGGCCCCGGGATCGGCTCGGCCAGATCAAAACAGGCGACCTCCTCGACCTGGCAGAAGTAAGGCCCGGCATGGAGTTCCTGCAGCAGGACCAGTTGCGCGCCGGCGGCTGCGGCCTCTCGCACCATGGAGGCGCTGGTGGCGAGGTTCGCCTCACGATCGCCCGTACAGGCGTGTTGCAGGCAGGCGGCGCGCAGGATCTTGCTCATGCGGGTGCTCCGGTAGGGGGGCTCGGGGCGACGCTCAGGGCGCCAGTGTGCCGGCGGGAATCTGCATGGTCACGCAGTGCAGCGAGCCACCCTGCGCGATCAGCGGCAAACAGTCGATACCGATCACCTCGCGGCCCGGGAACACCGGGGCGAGCCGTGCGATGGCTTCGGCGTCAGCCGGATCGCGGTAGGTTGGCACCAGCACCGCACCGTTCAGGATCAGGAAATTCGCGTAGGTGGCCGGCATGCGGTGGCCGTCCGGGTGGCGTTTGGCTGCGGGCCAGGGCAAGGGCACGAGCCGGTAGGGCTCGTCGCCCGCGGTGCGCAAGGCCTGCACCTCGGCCTCGAGTGCGGCGAGTTCGGGGAAGTGCGGGTCTGCGGGATCCTGGCACTGCTGGTACGCAAGGGTGGTCTCGTCGCAGAGGCGCACGAGGGTGTCGATATGACCGTCGGTATCGTCGCCTTCCAGTTGCCCGTGGTGGAGCCAGAGCACCCGCTCGAGGCCGAAGGCCTCGGTGAGCCGCGCCTCGATGGCTGCGGTGTCCAGCGCCGGGTTGCGCCCGGCGTGGTGTTGGCATTCGTGAGTGGTGATCAGCGTACCCGCGCCGTCGGATTCCAGGCTGCCGCCCTCAAGCACGAAATCGATGCGCTCGCGCGGGGCGGCACCGAACACCGCGGCCGCGGCGAGTGCTGCGCAGAGCGCATCGTCCAGGCCCGCGGCGAACTTGCCACCCCAGCCATTGAAGACGAAGTCGAGGATGCGCGGGTGGCCGTCCTCAAAGACCGTAATCGGCCCGTGATCACGGGCCCAGGTGTCGTTGGAGGGCGCCACGACCACCCGCACCCGCGCGAGATCCACACCCGCCTCCGCCAGCAGGCCCTCGACATGACGCCGGTGTGCAGCGTCGCGCAGCACCAGCAGCAGGCGCTCATGGGCGCAGACCGCCGACGCGATGGCCACGAACACCACCTCGACCTCGGCGAGGCCTGGCGCCCAGTCGCTGCCGTCGTGGGGCCACGTAAGAAGCACGGCATCCTGCGGCTCCCATTCAGCGGGAAGCCGCCGCGCGCGTCGCTGTATGTCCTGACTCATCATTTCCCTCTACGCTGCGCGCCGCCCCCGGATGCCGTGCGCGGCGCGCACGGTTACGATAGGCAGACTACCGGCCCCGTCCAACGTCGAACGACAACCCTGTGAAAGTGCGAATCCTGACATGGCCGAGGCGTACCGCGCGACAACTGCTCGCGGCACTGGTGCTGTGTCTGCCGCGCATGGCGTATGCCGGCGCACCGGGGCTGGAACTCGACATCGAGGGCCTCGACAAGGCCACGACCCGGAACCTGCGCCTGCACCTCGGCCAGCTCGACCCGGCCCTTGCCGAACAGCCCGCCCGGCTGGAACGCCAGCTGCGCCGCGATATCGACAACGCGATGCAGCCCTTCGGCTGGTACGAATCCACCTTCAGTGTGCAGACGGTGAAAGGCCGGCGGGTGCTGCGGATCGAGCCGGGCCCCCGCGTGCTCTGGATCGAGGCCGACATCCGGATCGATGACGCCGCGCGCACGGTGCCCGCCGTGGCACAACGCCTGCTAAAGAGCCCTTTCACCCCAGGCAAACCGTTGTCGCACCCCGACTACGACACGCTGCGCGAGGAGCTGCTGCGCGCCTGTCGCCGCGCCGGATTCTTCAAACCCCGGTTCCGCCGCGCCGAGCTCCGCGTCGATGTGGCGAGGCACGAGGCACAGGCCGTGCTGGAGCTTGCTGCCGGAGCGCGTGTGCGCTTCGGCGAGGTGAGCATCACCGGCTCCAGTCTCGACAGCACACTGCTCCGCAGGCTAGCCCCCTTCCGGCGCGGGGAGTGGTTCGACGCCGCGCTGCTGTCGCGCTTCGAGCAGCGCCTGCGGGATACGGGTTATTTCAGCGAGCTGGTGGTGCGGATCAAGCGCAGCGACACCGAGGTGGCGGACATCGAGGTACTGGCCGCCGACGTCACCGAGAGCAGCTACGACGTCGGCGCCGGCTTCAGTACCGACTCGGATCTGCGGCTGCGCTTCGGACGCAACTCACCGCTGCTCAACTCCCGCGGCGACTCACTGTCGATTGACGCCGAGCTCTCGCAGTCACGTCAGGCGCTGGAATCGGTGTGGCGCATCCCGCACAGCGACCCGCTCGATGACATCATCGAGTTGAGCGCGGGAATCCAGGGAAAACAGGTCGAGGACACCGATTCGCTCACCGCCACCACAGGCATCGCCCACGCGATGAAAGTCTTCGGCGACTGGTCGTACCGCTACGGCATCAACGCGGAGCTCGAACGCTACACGGTAGGTAGTGAAACGCAGAAGGATGTCGCGTATCTGATGCCCTCCTCGAACCTCTCGCGCACCAAGCTGGAGTCCGGCCTCGATCCGGCGGAGGGTTATAGCGTCTGGAGCTCGGTGGACTTCAGCGACCGCACGATAGGTGCGCCCGCTGATTTCCTGCGCTGGCGCGGCGGCCTTGGCGTGCTGCGCTCGCTGCGCGATGACAACACGCGCGTGCTCGCCCGCCTGGAGCTCGGCGCGATCTGGACCGACGGCTTCAACCAGATGCCCGCCTCGCTGCGCTTCTATGCCGGCGGCGACCGCAGCATCCGCGGCTACGACTACCAGACGCTCTCGCCACGCGACGCCTACGGCAAGCTGATCGGCGGGCGTTATCTCAGCGTCGGCAGCCTCGAGATCTCGCGCCGCGTGCGGCCCGGCTGGCGAGTTGCCGCCTTCATCGACGGCGGCGGCGCCTTCACCGACCACCACGACAAGCTCTACCAGAGCGCCGGCATCGGGCTGCGCTGGCTCTCGCCCATCGGACAGATCCGCATCGACATTGCAGCGCCCGTGTGTGACAGCGAGAACTCGGCGCTCAAGTTCCACGTGAGCATGGGGCCGCCGCTGTGACCCGCCGCAACCGGCTCCTTGTGCTGGCAGGCACGCTGCTCGTGCTGGCTATTGCAGCGACAGCGGCACTGCGGCTCGCGCAAAGCGAACGCGGTGCCGCGCTGGTGGTGGGCGCGCTGCAACGCGCGCTGCCGCAACTGGCGATCGAAGGCCGCAGTGGCACTCTGCTCGAGGCACGAATCAGTCGCCTGCGCTGGCGAGGCGAGCGTGAGGTGGTGACGCTGCAGGATCTGGCATGGCGGCTGGATGCGGGCTGCCTCGCCAAGTTCGCGCTCTGCGTGGACTCACTCTCGGCGCAGAGTCTGGACATCACCCTTGGCGCCGCGACCGACCACGGGGAATTTGATCTGCAGCGAATCGAGCTGCCGCTGGATCCCGACATCGCGCAAGGGTCGCTGGGCAGCCTGCGCATCGTCCGTGAGGGGCAGGAACTCCTGCGCATCGACGAGATCGTTTTTCGTGCTGCGGTAACGGGCAGCCACATCGAGGTCGAGCGGCTGGCCGGGCGCATCGGCGAGACGGGCATCCGACTGAGCGGTCGCCTCGACCTCGAAGGCAAACTGCCGCTATCGGCAAACGCAACACTCGCGCAGCCCGACTGGCCGGCACTGCGGCTGCGTGCGCAGGGCGACCTGGCACGGCTCGAGGTCCACGCCGAGGCCGGCGGACCATGGCCCTTCACAGCGAGCGGCACGGTCGATCCGCTGGGCGAGGCGCTGCCTTTCGCGCTGCAACTGCAGGCGAGCGCACCGCTCTCGCTGCCGGGCGAGCTGGCCGACTACGGCACGCTGGATAACACGAGCGCCACGCTGGCTGGGAGCCTGGAGCGCGTTGAAGCTACCTTCGAGGCCAGCACCGTCTCGACGTGGATCGGCGGCAACCGGCTGCGCGGGGCGGCCACCTGGTCGCCCGCAGAGGGTCTGGCGCTCACATCCGCTGCGCTGGAGGGTGCGATCGGCACTGTTCAGGGATCCGGCCACCTTGCACTCAGCGGCGACCGGAACTGGCAGCTCGCGGCGGAGCTGCATGAGGCCTGCCTGCCCCGCTGGCGCACGCAAACCGGTTGCGGCATCGGCGGGAGCGTACGCCTCGACGGCGCGTTGCGCGGCACGCGCGAAGGCCTGCGGGCAATGCTCGACGTCCAAGGCAAGTTCGACGCCCGCCCCCTGAGCGCCACCGGAACGATAGCGCTCGATGGCGCCGGAGGCCTGATCGTGGATGGTCTGGAACTCGCCGGCGGCGGCAATCGACTGCGCCTCACAGGCAGCGCCGGCGAGAGACTCGACCTTGAAGGCGAACTGCAAGCGCAGGATCTCGCACAGACGCTGGCGCAGGCCTCGGGTCATGGTCATGGCGAGTTTCAGCTGCGAGGCACGCGCGGAAGCCCGGAACTCGAGGCCACGCTGCAACTGCAGCAAGCCGGCTGGCAAGGCAGCACAGCGCAGTCTCTGGAGGCTGCGGTCAGGTGGCGTGGCCCGCAGGCGAGCGGCAACCGTCTGTCCCTGGATGCCCAAGGGCTCGTGCTGGCGGGTCTCCCGATCGATGGCCTCAATGCGCTGCTCGCCGGCAGCACCGCGTCGCACCGCCTGAGCGCGCAGACGACGGGCGAGGGCCTGAAACTCGCGCTCGACTGCAGCGGCACGCTGGCAGCGCGCAGCGGCGACTGGAGCGGTCGTTGCCGGGATCTGGAACTGCAGCGCCACACCGGCGCCAAGTCATGGCGCCTCGACGAGACGCTAGCGATCGCCTGGAACGCCGCGCGACGCTCGCTCGCACTGGAGCCCTTCTGCCTGCGTAACGCCAATGCCTCCATCTGCAACACGCAGCGGCTGAGTCTTGCGCCGGCGGCACTCGACGGCATCGCGCTCAGGCTGCGGGCCCTGCCGCTCGACCTGATCTCGCCCTGGCTGCCCGAGGAGTTGCAGGCAGAGGGTACGCTCGATCTCGCCGTGGATGCCTCGCGGCGCGGGAACGCACCGCTGCGGCTCAGCGCAAAACTGGAATCCGCCGTGCTCCAGATCGTGCCGCTCGCCGCCGGCGAGGAACTGCCCTTCGATCTGCGCGAACTGGCGATCGGGCTGGAAATGGAGCAAGGGGTGGCGCGGCTGCAAGGGCAGGCGCGATCCGGCGCTACGGGTGTGCTGTCGGGGGCGCTGGAGATCGCGGGCACCGCGCCGGGGTCGGCGTTGTCAGGCAGCGTCACGCTTGCTGCCATAGACACCGGGCCGATGCTGCGAATCATTCCCGGCAGCCTCGAGGCCCGCGGGCGACTCGACGGGCGCATCGGCATCTCGGGAACCGTGGCAAGTCCACAGCTCGCCGGCGAACTCGACATCACGGAAGGACTTTTTGCCCATGAGTCACTGACGCACCCGATCGACGAGTTTGCACTCGTGCTCACATTTGTGGGCCCACAGGCAAGCCTGAAAGGTCACCTGCGCACGCAGGCGGGCACCGGCAACATCGACGGCAACTTCCGCTGGGCCGGCGAGGACTGGAGCGCGCGGTTGCACCTCCACGCCGAGGAACTGCTGCTCGAGCCGCGACGCGGCCTGCGCATCCACGTGGTGCCCGACATCACGCTGGACCTCGAGCCCGCGCTGGCGAGCGTGAGCGGCAGCGTGCGCATACCCACCGCCGACATCGATCTGGAGTCGCTCCCGGAGAGCGCGGTGAGCGTCTCCCGCGACACCGTGATCGTGGGCAAGAAGACCCCCGAATCGCGCTTCGACTACGCGCTGGCCATCAACCTCGAACTCGGCAAGGCCGTGCACCTGAAGGGCTTCGGCGCCGACGCCCGACTGGGCGGCGGCATCCGGCTGCAGCGCCAGCCGGGCACGCCACTTGAGGGGCGCGGCGAGGTGAAGGTCCTGGACGGTCGCTACACCGCCTACGGGCAACGGCTCGAGGTGACCGCGGGCAGCCTGCTCTTCCGGGGTCCGCTGGGGCGCCCGGGACTGCGGATCACGGCGGTACGCCGGATCGAGGATGAGCAGATCAGCGTTGGCGTGCAGGTGCGCGGTGACGCCAAGGCACCCGAGGTCACGGTGTTCTCCAAGCCGACCATGCCCGAGAGCCGCGCGCTGCATTACCTGCTCACGGGCCGGGCCCCCGCTACCGGCGACAACAACGAACTCGCGCTGAGCAGCACGGCGATGCGGATGGGGCTCGCGGGAGCCGGCGTGATGACCGGCCGCGTCCTCGGCAAGCTGGGCATACAGGATTTCCAGATCGATTCACGCGACGTGCAGGGCGGCACCGAGGTGCAGCTGAGCGGCTACATCACGCCAGATCTCTACCTGCGCTACGGCGTCTCGACCTTCGAGAAGGTCAACACCTTCAGGCTGCGCTACCGGCTCACCCCGCGCTTCTTCGTGGAGGCGGTCTCCGGCGTCGAGAACGCGGTGGACTTCCTGTATTCTTTCCATCGATGAAACCCCTCGAAATACGCCTTCCAGATGCCAGCGACACGCTCGCGGGAGCAGAGCTCCTGCAGTGGCACGCGAACCCGGGCCAGCGAGTCGCCTCGGGCGAGGTACTGGTGTCGATGGATGCCGTGGATACCGTCCTTGAGATACGTGCTCCCTGTGACGGCACGCTGGTTGTGCGCGGCGCGGTAGAGGGCGACTGGCTCGACCCCGGCGCGCTGCTCGGGTTGTTCCAGCCGGTGGCAGAAACTGCAGAGGCCATCGATAGCCTTGCCAGTGCGCATCCACCGCAGGCACCAGAGCTGCAGGCGGAAGACACCGCAGGCTCGCTGCGCATGCTGGCGCGGGAGCTGCGCCTCGAGCTCGAATCCATCCACGGCATCGACAGCGCAGAAAGCGCGCAGGCATCCCCGGGCACGACCGCGGCACCCGTGCACGAACGGGCCGTGATCATCGAGACCGCCATCAACGGCGCCACGCAGCCAGCGCGCAACCCGCACGTGCCGGTCGACACCGCGCAGATCGCCGCCGAGGCACTCGCCTGTTTTGCCGCCGGCGCCTCGATAGTGCACACGCACACACCCTTGAGCGACTTCAGCCTGCCGCCCGCAGAGGCCGCCCTGCGTTACCTCGAGAGCTACCAGCCGATACTCGCCGCACGCCCCGACGCCCTGCTCTACCCGACCATCGGCGCGGGTACCGCAATGGCCGCACGGCTGGAACACATCCGGATCCTCGCCGCGGCGGGCGCGATCCGCATCGGCCTGATGGACCCGGGCTCGATGATTCTCGGCTGGGCCGATCCGGACGGCATGCCGAGCAAGCAGAGTTTCATGTACCTCAACACCTTCGCCGACATGGAAGTGGCCATCGCGCAGGCCACGGAACTGCAGCTCGGTCTGAGCCTCGCAATCTACGAACCCGGCTTCCTGCGCAACGCGCTCGTCTACTGGCGGCTGGGGAAACTGCCGCCCGGTGCGATGCTGAAGTTCTACTTTGGCGGCGACGCCGGCTACATGGGCATCGGCACGGGCGTGACCTTCGGCCTGCCACCCACGGCGAAGGCGCTGGAGGCCTACCTCGAGATGCTGGAAACCGCGGGCTGTGATCTGCCCTGGTCGGTGGCGGTGATGGGCGGCGATTTATTCGCCACACCCGTGGCACGCCTCGCGCTCGAGCGCGGCGGCCACCTGCACACCGGCCTCGAGGATCACCTCGGGCCGGACCATCCCACCAACGAGGAGCTCACACGTCAGGCCGTGGCGCTCTGCCACGAGGTCGGCCGGCCTGTGGCGAGTTGCACGGAGGCGGCGCGCATTCTCGGGCTGCCTTAGGCGCGAGCTTTTCGGGTTGTAGCACCCGCGCTTCGGGTTGTCGCACCCGCGCTTCGGGTTGTCGCACCGGCGCTTCGGGTTGTCGCACCCCGCGCTTCGGGTTGTCGCACCCCGCGCTTCGGGTTGTCGCACCCGCGC
>CAJADV010000519.1 GCA_903938575.1 uncultured Gammaproteobacteria bacterium | reverse complement strand
GGGCCGGTGTGCTGTCGGGGATCATCAACGGCATCGACACCCGCGTGTGGAATCCGCTGCGCGACCCTGCCCTCGCCGTTCCCTTTGCCGCGACCACGCTGTCACGCAAGCGTGCGAACAAGATTTCCCTGCAGGCCGAGCTCGGACTGGAACCCGATCCGCAGAGCCCCCTGCTCGGGTTCATCGGTCGCCTTGCCGAGCAGAAAGGCGTGGATCTCCTCGTCGACGCGCTGCCGGCGCTGCTCGCGCAGGGGGCGCAAGCCGTGCTGCTGGGCAGCGGAGAGGCGCGCTACGAGCAGTCACTCGCTGCGCTAGCGGCAGCGCATCCCGGGCGCGTAGCGCTTCGCATCGGTTACGACGAGGGCGTGGCGCACCGGATCGAGGCGGCATCCGACATGTTCCTGATGCCCTCGCGCTTCGAGCCCTGCGGCCTGAACCAGATGTACAGCCTGCGCTACGGCACCATACCCGTGGTGCACGGCGTGGGTGGTCTCGCAGATACCGTGGTAGATGCCACGCCGGATACGCTCTTGAGCGGTCTCGCCACCGGGTTCGTCTTCCACGAGGCGAGCGCGGCCGCGCTGCTCGAGTGCGCACTGCGCGCGATCAGTCTTCGTCGCGACCAGCCTGAGGAGTGGAGCCGGATGCAGGTGAGGGGTATGCGCCGTGATTTTTCGTGGCGGGCCAGCGCGCGCGCCTACGAGAACCTGTATGCCGATGCGCTGGCTACCCTGCTCACGGACAAATCCGTATCGACCTGAGCCCGGTTGCCGTTGGTATACTCCCCGAGTCACATGCAGGGACCGCACGCCATGCCAGGACGCCGCATACTTCTCGAAGTGCAACCACGTATTCCTCCGGCACTCGCCCGGCTGGAAGATCTGTCTAACAACCTCGTCTACAGCTGGGACCGTCGCATACGCGCGCTGTTCGCGCGGCTCGATCGCCAGTTGTGGGTGGCTTGCGGGGCCAGCCCGCGCCTGTTCCTGCGCCGCGTGTCACAAGCCGTGCTCGACGAGGCGGCGAGCGACCGCAACTACCTCGAGGAGTATCGCCGCGTACTCGGCAGTTTCGATGCCTACATGGATCGCGGGATCCGCCCGGAATGCGCCCGGTATCTCGATCAGGAGCGGGATCTCGTGGCGTATTTCTGCGCGGAATTCGGTCTGCACGAGAGCTTTCCGATCTACTCCGGAGGCCTCGGGATTCTGGCCGGCGACCACTGCAAGGCAGCCAGCGATCTCGGCATTCCCTTCGTGGCGGTGGGCCTGCTCTACCACAACGGCTACTTCAACCAGAAGATCGACGGACACGGCAACCAGCTCTCCGAGATCGTGCCGATGGATTTCCGCGACCTGCCGATCCAGCCTGCGCAGCTGGCCGACGGCACGCGGCTGCGGGTGGAGCTGGAACTCCCCGGCCGCGCGCTGGCGATTCACGTCTGGGAAGCGCGCATCGGGCATATCCGTCTCTACCTCCTCGACGCCGACCTTCCCGAGAACAGCGATGCCGACCGGCGCATCACTCGCCAGCTCTACGGTGGCGGGCGCGAGACACGTCTCGAGCAGGAAATGGTGCTGGGTATCGGCGGCGTGCAGGTGCTGCGCAAGCTGGGGCTTGCCCCGACCACCTGGCACATCAACGAGGGCCATGCGGCGTTTCTGGTGCTGGAGCGCTGCCGCGAACACGTGGCGACCGGACACGATCTCGCCGCCGCGCTGGAACTGGTGGCTGCGGGCACCGTGTTCACCACGCACACGCCGGTGGCGGCCGGCCATGACATTTTCGAGAGCAGCCTGATCGACACCTACCTCGGCTCCCTCGCGCGCGCCCTGGGTGTCAGCACGCGCGAACTGCTCGCCCTCGGCGGAAGCACGGAGCCCGGCAGCGGCTTCAACATGACGACACTGGCACTGCGCGGCTCGCGCTTTCACAACGGGGTGAGCCGCATCCATGGCGAGGTGGCCTCCGTGATGGAGCGCAACGCCTGGCCCGAGATTCCGCCCGAGGAAAACCCGATCACTTATGTGACCAACGGGGTCCATGTGCCCACTTTCCTGGCGGGGGAATGGTTTAACCTCTTCGACATGCGCTTCGACGAATGGCATGCCGAACTCGCCGATGTCGCCTACTGGGAGCGCATCGACGAGATCCCCGACTACCAGTTCTGGAGCGTGCGCAAACAACTGAAAGCAGCCGCACTCGCAGAGATCTGCCGCCGCGTCGAGACCCAGTGTCACAGGAACGGCGAGAGCGCATCGACCATCGCGCGAATCACGCGATTGATCAGGGATCCGGACGCCGACACGCTGGTGATGGGCTTTGCGCGGCGCTTCGCAACCTACAAGCGCGCCACGCTGCTGATGGCCGATCCGACCCGCCTTGCGCGGCTGCTGAACAACCCCGAGCGGCCCGCGGTCATCGTCTTCGCCGGCAAGGCTCACCCCTCTGACAGCCCCGGCCAGCACCTGATCAAGGTCATCCACGAGTTCTCCCGCCGTCCCGAATTCGAAGGACGGATCATCCTGCTCGAGGGCTACGACATCAGGCTCGCGCGGCAACTGGTGGCCGGGGTCGATCTGTGGATGAACACCCCTGAATATCCGCTGGAGGCGAGCGGCACCTCGGGCCAGAAGGCCGCGATCAACGGTGTCATCAACCTGAGCGTGCTGGACGGCTGGTGGGGAGAGGGTTTCAACGGCAGCAATGGCTGGGGCATCGTCCCGCGCGACCCGCTACTCGATGCGGAAATCCGCAACCGCGACGAGGCCAAGGACCTGATGGATACCCTCGAGCACGAGGTGCTGCCGCTGTTTTTCGACCGGGACCGTCGCGGCTTCTCGCCGGGCTGGGTACGGATGGCCAAGTCATCCATGAAATCGATCATGCCGCGGTTCAATTCGCGGCGCATGGTCACCGACTACATCACGCAGCTCTACCACCCGGCCCGCGAGCAGCACCGCCGGCTGGGTGCGGATGGCGGGCGCGGTGCGGCAGACCTCGCCCGCTGGAAAGCCCGCGTGCGCGCGGCTTGGAGCGGCGTCACGATAACGCTCGCCGCGGAGCCGCCAGCTGCCGTGCCTCACGACCAGCGCGTGCCAGTGGCGGTGCTGGTGAATCTGAACGGACTCGATGCCACCGACGTGGTGGTCGAGTGCCTGGTGGATCCCGAACCGGGCATGACCGGCGAGCCGCAGCGCCTGCTGCTCGCACCCGCAGACGGCGAGAACCACGACTTCCGCTTCACGCTGGAGCTGGCACCGGTGAACGCGGGACTGCAGGCGCTGCGGCTCAGGATCTACCCCTTCCACAGCCTGCTAGCGCACCGTTTCGAGATCGGCCTGATGCGCTGGCTCTGAGCGCTGGAGGCGCCGTCCTCAGCGGATGGCAGCAATGTGCTGCAGGAAACCGTCAGCGTCCTTGAACCCAACCAGCCGCAGGCCTGAGTGCTCGCTGCCGCCCCGCGCAAAGAAGGCCATGCCCGGCGGGCCGAACAAGCCGAAACGCTTCAGCAGGGCCTGGTCATCGGCATCGTTCTCGGTGACGTCGGCCTTGAGCAACCGGAAACCGGCAAGGCGCTCGCGCACTAGCGGATCCGCGAATGTGAGGTGCTCCATTTCCTTGCAGGCGGCACACCACTCCGCGTAGACATCGAGCATTACCGGGAGCTGCGACTCGAGAACTTTCGCATCCAGATCCGCCACCGTTGCCACCATCTCGAATGGCAAGGCCGTCACGGCCGATGCCTTTCCATCCGCGCGGGCGGCAAAAACCAGCGGCTGCATCGGGTCACGGTTGCCGGCCAGCACACCGAGCAGCATCGCGGAGCCCGTTATCAGCATGACGATGCCGAGCCCTTTGAAGAGCCTGCGCAAACCGCTCGCCGCGGGCGGCAAGGGATCAAGGGCATGCAGAAACATGGCCGGCACGATAAGAAGCAGCGCCCAGGCCAGCATCCGTACGGCCGGCGGGATCACGGGCGAGACGAGGTACACCGCCGTCGCCAGCAGTAGCACACCGAACACTTTTTTCACGCCCTCCATCCACGCGCCGGCGCGTGGCAATAGCGAGCCAGCCGAGAGCCCGACCAGCAGCAAGGGCACACCCATTCCCAGTGCCATCACAAACAGCGCGGCGCCGCCCAGCAGGGCGTTGCCGGTTTTGCCGATGTAGAGCAAGGCACCAGCGAGTGGAGCGGCCACGCAGGGCCCGACGATAAGTGCGGACACCGCGCCCATGACGAAAACACCGAAAAGGCTGCCGGGCTTCAACGAGTCGGCACTACCCGACAACCGCGTCTGGAGCGAAGAGGGCATCTGCAACTCGTAGAAGCCGAACATCGACAGCGAGAGCACGACAAATACCGCAGCAAAACTCCCGAGTACCCAGGGATTCTGCAGCGATGCCGAGATCAGCGTGCCACCGAAACCCGCCGCCACGCCGGCCAGAGAGTACGTGATGGCCATACCGGCTACATAAGCCGCCGACAGCATGAAACCGCGCCCGCGGGACACCTTGGCGCCGTGCCCCACGATAATGCCCGAGAGTATCGGGATCATCGGCAGCACGCAGGGCGTGAGCGAAAGTCCGAGCCCGGCCACGAAGAAAAACAGCAGATTGGCCAGCAGCCCGGAGTTGCCCAGTGCGCGTGCGATCAGACTGCTCTCGTCAGCGCCTGCAGCACTGCTTTCGACATTGGGCGTGGGCACAGCAGCCGATGTAGCCAAGGGTGCTGCTGCAGGGGCGGCACCGGCCAGATCCACCGCAAAACGGTGCGACTGCGGCGGATAGCAGAAACCCTTCACGGCACAACCCTGCACCACTGCCTTCAAATGCACCGTTGATCCGTCAGCCGGAAGCGACTGCACTGGCAGACGAACCACCACATGGTCGAAATACACCTCGTCTTTGCCAAGGTATTCGTCTTCGTGGGGCTGGCCGGCAGGGAACTCCGCCGGGCCCAAGGCGGCACCGGCGTCCTCCAGCGCAAAACGGAATCGCCCGCGGTAAAGGTAGTAACCCTCAGCCACGTCCACCGACAGTTCCAGGGTGCGTGCATCGAGCGCACGCACCGAGGGCCTGAACGCCTCGGCCGGGTCGAGGAACTCGTCGGCCCGCGACAGGGACGTCAACAGCAACAGCGTCCACAGCATCATGCGCATGACGCAACCTCGCTCAGATGACCACAAAGAAACTGGCTGCAGTCAGAGTGGGGTGGCTGCTGACTCCCAGCGTCGCGAATTGCACTTGATCCGCGCCATTAAGCGAACCATCGGCGTCATAGAAAAGTGCGCCTGTGCCCTGATCGTAGATGATGTGATCGTTGGCATCCTGCGCAGCCGTGCCCACGACGAACATGGTCGAATCCAGCGCCGTCGTGGCCAGCACCTGCCCCAGCGCGAGGAATATGTCGTCATCGAGCAGGATCTTGTCCGTCGAGCCCCCCGCTCCCCAGTCCTTGATCGTGTCAAGGTTGGTGGCGGAGTTAAGAGCCGTGTTGAACACGAAGGAGTCGATACCCGCCCCGCCCGTGAGCACATCGTTGCCGAGACCTCCCTTCAGTACGTCGTTTCCACCAGCTCCCGCGAGAGCGTTGTTACCAGCGTTGCCAGTTATCGTGTTGGCGGTACTGGTGCCAGTCCCCGCGATGTTGGCCGTACCTGTCAGCGTGAGGTTCTCGACGAAGCTCACCGACGTCAACACGTAGCTTATGGAGCTGTTGATGGTGTCGACGCCACCGGCGTCGATGCCACTGCCCGGCGTCGTAGCCTCATCGACCTGATCGCGGGTGGAATTCGCATTCACTGTATAGCTGTCATTGCCAGCGCCACCGCGCATGACATCGTTTCCGGCACCACCATTGAGGATGTCGTTGCCAATGCCACCATCAAGGGTGTCATCACCAAGGCCACCGACCAATTGGTCGCTGCCAGCATCGCCGCTCAGGGTGTTGGCCGCTGCATTGCCCGTGATCACGTTGTTCGACGTGTTACCGCTGCCATTGATAGCAGCGCTACCAGTGAGGCTGAGGTTCTCGAGGTTCTGCCCCAGCGCATAACTGACCACGCTCTCGACCCGGTCGGTGCCTTCTGCAGCAGCCTCGGTGACCGTGTCGTTGACGTCATCGATCCTGTAGACATCGTTGCCGAGACCGCCGGACATGGCGTCCGCACCGGCACCCCCATCCAGCGTGTCGTTACCGGCATCGCCCGTCAGGGCGTCTGCGGCGCCACCCCCGGAGAGGAGGTTCGCTCCGCTGTTGCCCACGATGACATTCGCCAGATCATTTCCCGTGCCATTTATCGCGGCCGTACCGGTCAGCGTGAGGTTCTCGAGGTTCTGCCCCAGCGCATAACTGAGCACGCTCTCGACCCGGTCGGTGCCTCCTGCAGCAGCCTCGGTGACCGTGTCGTTGATGTGATCGATCTTGTAGACATCGTTACCGATACCTCCGGACATGGCGTCCGCACCGGCGCCACCGTCCAGCGTGTCATTGCCCTCACCACCGGACAGGCTGTTGATTGCGGTGTTCCCGGTGATGAGGTTGTTGAGGCCGTTGCCGGTGCCATTGAGTGCCGCGGCGCCCGTCAGTTCCAGGTTCTCGACGAAACTCCCCAGCACGTAGC
>CAJADV010000518.1 GCA_903938575.1 uncultured Gammaproteobacteria bacterium | reverse complement strand
GCGACATCTCGACGCAGACCCGACAGGTCTTCGCCAACCTGAGTGCCGTGTGCCAGGCAGCGGGCGGCGAGCTCAAGCAGATCGTGAAACTGACGATCTTCCTGACCGATCTCGCAGACTTCGCCGCGGTGAACGCCGTGATGGCGGCTGGCTTCAGCGCGCCCTACCCGGCACGCTCGACGGTACAGGTCGCAGCGCTGCCCCGGGGTGCCGCCGTCGAGGTAGAAGCAATCATGGTGGTACGCAGCTGATTCACTGAGCGCCCGCGAGCAGCGCACTGTAGCCAGCGCGGAAGTCGGGGTAGAGAAAGCGGTAACCGGCAGCGAGCAGCCTGCGGTTGCTGCACCGCTTGTTGCCGCCACGCTGATCGGTGCTGCCACGCGTGTCATCAAGCGCCACGCCCATGCGAGCCGCAATCCAGTGACGCACCTCCCACATCGGCGCAGGCTCGCAATCCACCCCGACATAACACGGCGCGAGCGGTACGGCCGCGGCCTGACGTTCCAGCAGGAACTGCAGGATTGCTGCGGCATCGTCACGATGAATGCGGTTGGTATAGCGCACAGGAGCAGCCGGACAGCCGATCCCGGCGCGCACGTCAGAGAGCAATCGCAGGCGACCAGGCCCGTAGATGCCACCCAGTCGCAACACGCTCCCGCGCGCACCGGCCATGGACCGGAGAATCTGCTCACCCGCCAGCAGTGCGCGTCCCGAAAAGCCACGCGGTTCGGTGGGAGAATCCTCGTCGACCCAGCTGCCATCTTCCTGGTGATAGACACCGGTGCTGCCCACCATCAGCACACCGGGTTCACCAACGACAGCCGTCAGAAGATTGCGCACGCCGTCGACGTAGACGCGGCGATAATTCGCCTCTTCAAATCCGCCCGGCGCGCCGGTGAGCACCAGATGATCGAACGCGATGCCGCCCAACGCCGCGAGCGATTCAAGCTCGCCGAGAGCTGCGGCAATGCGGTGAAAGCTCTCGGGCAGGAGCGCGGCGTTACGGCGCAGGCCGTGCACCTCCCAGCCGGCGCGACACAGCGCAAGACCCAGCGCAACGCCGAGATCCCCACATCCAGCAATCAACACCCTGCGTGCACCCACGGCCAAGCCTCCGGTTCTCGATGGGCTATGATCGCCGCAGCGTACCCGGGACGGCCAGCAGCGTGATCCAGCCAGTATCCACCCCGCGCGAAGCGCTGGAGCAGACACCGGTCACGGCGCTGCGGGGCGTGGGCCCGAAGCTCGCGCAGCAGTTGGCTGCTATTCACATCAACAGCGTCGCGGATCTCCTGTTCCACCTGCCGCTGCGGTATCAGGACCGCACCCGCGTAACGCCCATCCGGGAGCTTGCGCCCGGCATGGAAGTGGTCGTCGAGGGCAAGGTGCTCGGCGTGCGCCAGGAGTTCGGGCGCCGGCGCAGCCTCTCCTGCACCATCTCGGACGCGAGCGGCATCCTCACGCTGCGGTTCTTTCATTTCAGCGGCCCGCAACAGCGGGTACTCGAACAGGCCGGGCGGCTGCGCTGCTATGGCGAGGCTCGACGCGGGCGCAACGGCGTCGAGATGTTCCACCCCGAGTTCCGCCTGATCGACGAACTGGCCCCCGCGGTCGATGAAGAAGCGCTTACCCCGGTCTATCCCACCACCGAGGGACTGCACCAGGCGAGCTGGCGCAAGCTGAGCGAGCAGGCGCTGCTGCTGTTAGAGCGCGGCGCGCTGCGGGAACTGGTACCGCCCGGGTTGCTGCCAGGCGATGTCCCGCTCGCCGAGGCGCTGCGGTTCCTGCACCGCCCGCCCCCCGATGCGCCCACCGAACAATTACTCGCCGGCGAACACCCCTACCAGCAGCGGCTGGCCGCGGAAGAACTGCTGGCGCATCACCTGAGCCTGCTGCGCCTGCGCGAGCGCGCCCGACGGCAGGGTGCGGCACGACTGACCGGAGACCCCGCGCTGCAACAGCGCTTTCTCGCGGCGCTGCCGTTCGCGCTCACCGGCGCACAGCTTCGGGTGGCGGCCGAGATCGCGCGCGATCTCGATGCGGGCGTGCCGATGCTCCGGCTGGTGCAGGGAGATGTCGGCTGTGGCAAGACATTGGTAGCCGCGCTCGCCTGCCTGCAAGCGATCAGCAGCGGTTGGCAAGTTGCGGTCATGGCACCCACCGAGTTGCTCGCCGAGCAACACCTGCGCAACTTCGAGGCGTGGATGGAGCCGCTTGGCATACGCACCGTGGCGCTCTCCGGGCGCCAAGGCGCCGTAGCGCGACGCACCGCGCTTGCCGCGCTCGACAGTGGCGAGGCAATGCTCGCGATCGGCACCCATGCGCTGTTCCAGGAAGAGGTCCGCTTCGCCCGGCTGGGGCTGGTGGTCATCGACGAGCAGCACCGCTTTGGCGTGCACCAGCGGCTGCAACTGCGCGAGAAAGGCACCAGTGGCGGGCTGGCGCCGCATCAGCTCATCATGACGGCCACCCCGATCCCCCGCACGCTGGCGATGACCGCCTACGCCGATCTCGACTACTCGGTGATCGACGAGCTGCCGCCCGGCCGAACGCCGGTGGGCACCGTGGTCATCAACAATTCACGCCGGTATGAGGTGGTTGAGCGCGTCCGCCACGCCTGTGCCGACGGGCGGCAGGCCTACTGGGTCTGCACCCTGATCGAGGAATCCGAGGTGCTCGAGGCGCAGGCCGCAGAGGCCATCGCCGAGGAACTCACCGCCGCACTCCCG
>CAJADV010000517.1 GCA_903938575.1 uncultured Gammaproteobacteria bacterium | reverse complement strand
TCGGCGGCCACGCCCAGCTGTGGCGCTTTGGTTTCAGGACGCACATGACACTGCGCACAGTTCGCGGCGAACAGGGCGCCGACGCGCTGTGCGTCGGGGGCGGGATCCGCATGCGCCACGACAGCAACGGCAAATGCCGCGATCGCGCGCACGAACGCGCCCGGCGTGCCGGGAAAAGGTCTCTGTTGCCTGAGGTGGTGTTTCATCGCACTCATGCTATCCCACGCGTGGGGCCGGATGCAGCCAGCCGCGTCAGCGCGCGCCCTCACACGTATCCATTGGCCCGTCCAATGGCGAGATAGAGGTTGGTCAGATCCTCCTCGCAGACCTCGAAGCGTCGCAGCGTGCGGGTGGGCGCGGCAGGCGTCGGCCTTGCGTGCTGGATTGTCCGATTGTCCCAGATGACCAGATCGCCCGGGCGCCACTGATGCTCGTAGACATTGTCCGCGCGGTAGAGCGTGTCGAATAACTGCGCCAGCAGCGCGTCGCTGTCAGCGATGTCCATGTCCAGCACGCGGAGGGTGTGTTGCAGGCAGGCGTAGAGGCAGGGAACGCCCGCCCGGTTCTGCCAGATCAGCGGGCGGGCAATGCGCCAGTCGGCGGAGCTCCAGCCGGGCTGCCCGCGGGGAATTGCATCGTCCATGGCGGCGGCGCGCGCTGCGGCAGGCGCGGCCCGGTCCATGAAGCAGGCATGCAGGGCGTGGCGTTTTTCGATCGCGGCGCGCAGCGTTGCCGGCACCAGGTCGAGCGCCCGGGCTGAGCTGGCAAAGCGCGTCGGCGTCGCCCCCGGCGCGGTCTCCTCGCCATAGAGCGAGATGAATTCGGTGGGGTTGCGGTCATAGGCATAGTCGTAGTGGAAGATCAGCTCACCGTCGGGCGCGCTGCTCTGCCGCTGGTTGGAAACGTAATTCTCCAGCGGCCCGCCCTCCAGGTTGCGCATGATGCGGCCGAAGCAGGCCGTCGCTGCTCGCTGCTGGTCGGCGGTGAGGCCGGTGGTCGGGAAGACCAGCAGCCCGTGCGCCCGCATGAGTCCGGCAAGCCACGCTTGCGCCGCCGGTTCAATCGGACGGGTGAGATCGATCAGCACTTCCTGCCCGAATGCGGCGGGCAGATCGCGGCTCTGCATGGCGACCATCTCCTGAGTGACCGGACGCGATGCTAGAGCGGTTCGCTTCGGCAGGGAACCCGCGACGCTTTATGCGCGGGCTTCAGCCCGCAGGCCTGCGCTCGATCAGGGCTCGGTCGCTGCGGGCACCGCGTCCCGCGCGGGTCCTGCGGCAACCAGCGCGGCGGACTCGTCTGCGGGTGGCGAATCCAGCAGTGGCGCCAGCGTGGGCATCAGGTAGCCGAGCAGTCGCACCGGCAAGCCACTGGTGAATTCATACTGCGCGGCCTGCTGGCCCGGCACATAGGCGGTCAACGTGCCGAAAAAGCGGCCGTCGATCATGAACACGAAGGTGGCAACGCGGTTCACCACGCGCGACTCGATCAGCACACCCGGCCGCGAATACACCTCGAAGCGGTGGTCTCCGGTGCCGGTCTTGCCGGCCACCACATGCCGCGTGCCATCCGCCCGCAGCAGCGAGGGCTGAAGCGCCCGCGCAGTACCGTTCTGCACCACGTCGAGAAGCGCGGCGCGCGCCACGGCAACCACATCGGGATCAAGCACCTGCTCGCCGGCGGCACTGCTGCCCGCCCATGCCACCTCGTAGGGAGTGCCCACCCCGAAGTCCAGCGCTTCGAGTAACCGCGAGGGATAGCGCACACCACCATTGGCAAGCGTGCCCATCAGTTCAGCCAGTGCGGCCGGGCGATCACCGGAGCTACCGATCGAGGTCGCAAGCGAGGGCGTGAGCGAGGCAAAGGGGTAACCCACGCGCTGCCATTGCGCATGCAACTCCTGGAAGGCCTCGATCTCCAGCAGATCGAGGATGCGTCGGTCCTGGGCCCGGTGCCGGCTGGTCTTCATCAGCCAGCTGTAGACCTCCTGTCGCGC
>CAJADV010000516.1 GCA_903938575.1 uncultured Gammaproteobacteria bacterium | reverse complement strand
TCGATGCCGGCGAACTGCGCCAACTGCACGATGCCTGAACACGGAGAAACCACCATGGACCGCTATCTCGTCATATCGTCCGACGGCCATGCCGGCCCGCGACCCGAGGTTTACCGGGAGTATCTAGACCCGCAGTACCGCGCCGAATTCGACGTGCAGCACGCGGCACGCATGGCCGCGCTTGCGCAGGCGGGCGACATGCTGGAGATGCGCGCTGAGAGCAACCGCTGGGCCGAGGACAAGTCGCACGGACTCGCCGGCGCCTGGGACAGCGAGCGGCGCAACGAGATCCTCGATGCCGATGGCGTGGCCGCCGAGATCCTCTTCGTCGACGGCCTCACCGAACAGAACTCACCGCCCTTTGGTGGGGATCTCGGCCTGATGCCGGTGGGTGTGGTGCCTGAACTGCAGTGGGCCGGCATCCGCTCGCACAACCGCTGGCTCTCGGAGTTCGTGGCGGCCTGCCCGCTGCGCCGCTTCGGGCTCGCGCTGATCACGCCTTACTGGGGCGTGGACGTGGCAGTGCAGGAAGTGAAATGGGCGCGAGAGAACGGCCTGCGGGGCATCATGCTGCCGCACATGATGACCGGGCAGTCGCCCTACCATCACCCCAAGTACGAGCCGCTCTGGGCCGCCTGCCAGGACCTCGGGATGGTGATCCACTTCCACTCGGGCGCAGCGCCCATGGAGGAATACTTCGGCGCTTCCATCTTCGGTGTTCAGACCGGCGACGAACCGGCAGTCGCACTGCCCGGCGCGCTAGGCATCTACGTGACCGAGGTGGCGTGGTGGCTCACACGGCCGCTGGTGTTCATGATCTGGGGCGGCGTCTTCGAGCGCTTTCCGGGGCTGCGCGTGGCGGTGACCGAGGGCAGCACGATCTGGGTGCCGGAACTGCTGCAGCTGATGGACCAGCGCTACGGTGACCACCACTTCTCAGCCAAACTCGGCACGGGCTACAAGCAGCACCTGAGCATGAAACCCAGCGAGTACTTCCGGCGCAACGTGCGCGTGGGCAGTTCCGCGATGTCACGCCGCGAAGCCGAACTGCGCCACCAGATCGGCTTGCAGACAATCATGTGGGGCTCGGATTATCCGCACCCCGAAGGCACCTGGCCGCTCACGCAGCAGATGATGGTCGAGGTTTTCCGGGGGCTGCCCGAGTCCGAGATCGAGGCCATGCTGGGCGGCAACGCAGCCGATTTCTACGGCTTCGACCGCGCCGCGCTAGAGGCGCTTGCAGCCCGCATCGGCCCCCAGCGCAGCCTCTTCCAGGCCTCCCCCTGAAACACACCCACAACGGAGCCAGCATGCGCGCCAGCCTCGACCAGTACTGCATCAACGTCACCGACCTCGAGCGCAGCGTGCGCTTCTACGAGGAAGCACTCGGCCTCGCCGTGACCCATCGCATCGAGATCCCCGGCGTGAGCGAGGTGGTCCTTGCAGGCGCCAGCGGCAACCGCCTGCAGCTCGCACACCATCACGACTACAGCGGGCCCATCCAGCACGGCAACGGGCTCTGGAAACTCTATCTCGACACCGATGACTGCGCGGGACTCTACGCACGCGCCGTGGCAGCGGGTGCCGAGGCAGTCTCCGCGCCGCAGCATCTGGAGCAATGGAATGTGAGCGTGGCGTTCATCCGTGACCCGGATGGCTACCTCTTCGAGATCGTGCAGATGCACACCGCTTGACAATCCAGTGGCCGTCTTCAGGATGACCCCAGTGATCGGCTAGACTTTCCCCGATCGTCATCGCAAGCAGGGAGCGGGATGAAACACCGTTGCGCGTTGATGCTGCTGGCTGGCGTTCTGGGCTTGGGCATCGGGCCCATGGCCAGGGCAGGCAAGGACCCTGAAGAACGCTACATCGTGAAATACCGCGAGGCAGTCACTTCCGGCGCGCTGCGCAGTGGGCGTCAGACGGACCTGCGCGTAGAGCGCGAGCTGCCGAATCACCACGCCGCCGCCCTGCGACTCACGCCTGCCGAAGCCGCCGCGATGGCGAGGGATCCTGCGGTTGAATTCATGGAGCCAGATCCCGTGCGCGTTCCCGTTGGCGTGATCCGGGCCAAGCCGAGTGGCGCGGACATCCTGCCGAGTGGCACGACACCGAGCCAGCAGATAACGCCCTACGGAATCAGCCTGGTACAGGCAAAAGGCCTGCCGGGGGTGCGCTCCGCGGGCGTGAAGGTTTGCGTTATCGATTCGGGCTATGACCTCGGCCACGAAGACAAACCGTTATCACCCGCCGTGACTGGCGTTGACGACCTCCTGGGGGCGGGCCCCTGGCGCGAGGACGGCAATGGCCACGGCACGCACGTCTCGGGCACCATCAACGCGAAAAACAACACTGTCGGGGTGTTGGGCGTGTTTCCGGGAGCGCCGATGCATATCGTCCGCGTCTTCGGCAACGACGGCACCTGGATGTATTCCTCGGATCTGGTCGCGGCACTGGATCGCTGCATGGCCGCCGGCGCGAAGGTCATCAACATGAGCCTGGGCGGGGATGCTCCCTCCACCCTGGAGAGAACGGCTTTCAGGGCCGCGTACGACGCGGGTGTGATCGCGGTGGCGGCGGCCGGGAACGACGGCGACACGCGTTATTCGTTTCCGGCCTCGTACCCGAGCGTGATCTCCGTGGCTGCCATCGACCAGAACCTGCGACGAGCCCCGTTCTCCAACCGCAACAACCGCGTGACCCTCGCCGCACCGGGCGTCAGCGTATTGTCGACGGTGCCACGCGGAACCGTGAGCAACGCCACCCTGCAAAGTCCTCTCGGTAGCATCGGAGTGATTCCGATGGACAACTTCCCCATTCCCGCTAACCCCGTGTCAGCGCCGCTGGCCGACTGTGGTCTCGCCGAGACACCCGCCGACTGCATCGGGGCACAAGGCGCGATCTGCCTGATCGAACGCGGCACAGTCACTTTTGCGGTCAAGGCCAGGAGCTGCCAGGCGGCCGGTGGTGTGGGAGCGCTCGTATACAACCAATCCGGTGAAACCGGACCCGTTTACGGCACGCTGGGGACTACGCGGGTGTCGATACCGGTTGTCGGCACAGACCGTGCGACCGGTGTAGGCCTGCGGGATGCCTACCTCGGCAGCCCTGTCACCCTGACCTTCGACACAACGACTTTCGACTACGACTATTACAGCGGCACATCGATGGCTACGCCTCATGTGGCCGGCGTAGCGGCCTTGGTCTGGAGTCGTCATCCCGCCTGTGACAGCGCAACCATCCGCAAGTCGCTGAACGTCACGGCGCGTGATTTGGGCGTCCCCGGACGTGACCCCCAGTACGGGCTGGGAATGGTGCGGGCAAAAGCGGCAAACGCGTGGCTGGACCTGCAGCCCTGCGCCCTCAATTGACGCAGCGGGCGGTCCGGACCGGACCGCCCGGCGGCGCCGCGTTCAGCGCGGCACCAAGGCAATCACCCTCAAGGGGCTGCCGGAGCCGTTCTTCAGCTTGAGCGGTGCGGCCACGATGATCGCGCCCGTGGGCGGCAGGCGATCGAGGTTGGCGAGGCTCGCCAGCCCGAATTTATTGGCGCCGTGCATCAGCGTGTGACAGGGAAACGGCACATCG